>NZ_NKFK01000045.1:0-255 GCF_002223365.1 Burkholderia sp. AU6039 | reverse complement strand
GCCGCGTATTGCTCCCGGCCCTGACTCTCTGCGCGGCGGCGTCACGAATGTTGACGACGAGGCATTGATCCAGGCCTATCAGGGCGCATCGAACACGCATCCGGCCACGGCGCGCAACCATGCGAGCTACCTGCGCCAGCTTGCCGCGTGGCTGCGGGCCAATCGGACCGCCGGGGGAGAACCGCGCCCGACCCTGGGTGCACTGCGCAATGAGGTGCTCCAGTCAGGGCGGCCGGCGCGCGAGAACGCTCATGT
>NZ_NKFK01000044.1:0-300 GCF_002223365.1 Burkholderia sp. AU6039 | reverse complement strand
CGCAGAGAGTCAGGGCCGGGAGCAATACGCGGCCGTTTCACTGCACGGTCATTCTCGCTCGCGCCGCTCCGCTCCGGCAGAAGACCACTCAGTGGCCCCGTGAGCGATGTTCGGGATGCGCCCGAAACCCCTGGCTGGTTTCCCCGAGTTTCCGGTCCTTCCTGACCCACTGCTGGCAGGCTATTGCCCGCCAGGCTGGATATTTTGTCCATCTTTTATCCATCCACTGGTTACCGAGCCCGGAAGGCCCGGTTCGAATGAGGCTTAAGCCCTAACATCTCTCGAAGCTACCTGCCGCGA
>NZ_NKFK01000043.1:0-347 GCF_002223365.1 Burkholderia sp. AU6039 | reverse complement strand
TTTCGGGCGCATCCCGAACATCGCTCACGGGGCCACTGAGTGGTCTTCTGCCGGAGCGGAGCGGCGCGAGCGAGAATGACCGTGCAGTGAAACGGCCGCGTATTGCTCCCGGCCCTGACTCTCTGCGTGGCGGCGTCACGAATGTTGACGACGAGGCATTGATCCAGGCCTATCAGGGCGCATCGAACACGCATCCGGCCACGGCGCGCACCCATGCGAGCCACCTGCGCCAGCTTGCCGCGTGGCTGCGGGCCAATCGGACCGCCGGGGGAGAACCGCGCCCGACCCTGGGTGCACTGCGCAATGAGGTGCTCCAGTCAGGGCAGCCGGCGCGCGAGAACGCTCAT
>NZ_NKFK01000042.1:0-363 GCF_002223365.1 Burkholderia sp. AU6039 | reverse complement strand
TTTCGGGCGCATCCCGAACATCGCTCACGGGGCCACTGAGTGGTCTTCTGCCGGAGCGGAGCGGCGCGAGCGAGAATGACCGTGCAGTGAAACGGCCGCGTATTGCTCCCGGCCCTGACTCTCTGCGCGGCGGCGTCACGAATGTTGACGACGAGGCATTGATCCAGGCCTATCAGGGCGCATCGAACACGCATCCGGCCACGGCGCGCAACCATGCGAGCCACCTGCGCCAGCTTGCCGCGTGGCTGCGGGCCAATCGGACCGCCGGGGGAGAACCGCGCCCGACCCTGGGTGCACTGCGCAATGAGGTGCTCCAGTCAGGGCAGCCGGCGCGCGTGAACGCTCATGTGCAGGCGTTCCGCC
>NZ_NKFK01000041.1:0-398 GCF_002223365.1 Burkholderia sp. AU6039 | reverse complement strand
GAGTTCGAATCATCTTGAGATACATCGATACAATCACAACCCGGATAGTTTCCACGTCCATCTCAAGACGCTTCCGCTATCCAAATTACTTGCTTCTTCCAGATTGTTAAAGAACGACAGCCGATACTTTCGTACCGCTCTGACTGGCTCAATCGCCAATGAGAAAAACTCGAATCAAACTTCATTCGAATGTTTGTCATTGATGATTATCGAAAGCGGCCGGCATTATAACCGATTAACCCGCTAACAGACAGTCTTTCTGTCTTTATCAACAGCCGATAAGCGTGAGCGCTCAACTTGTGCGAGAAGCTCTGGAAAGGAGGTGATCCAGCCGCACCTTCCGATACGGCTACCTTGTTACGACTTCACCCCAGTCATGAATCCTACCGTGGTGACCG
>NZ_NKFK01000040.1:0-416 GCF_002223365.1 Burkholderia sp. AU6039 | reverse complement strand
TACGGCGGCTCGTTCCTGTATCACATGGACAACAACCAGGTCGTGGTCGGCTTCGTGGTGGGCCTCGGCTACACGAACCCGTACCTGTCGCCGTTCGAGGAATTCCAGCGCTACAAGACGCACCCGTCGATCCGCGCGTTCCTGGAAGGCGGCAAGCGCGTGTCGTACGGCGCACGCGCGATCACGGCCGGCGGGCTGCTGTCGCTGCCGAAGACGGTGTTCCCGGGCGGCGCGCTGATCGGCGACGACGCAGGCTTCCTGAACGCGTCGCGGATCAAGGGCAGCCACGCGGCGATCAAGACCGGCATGCTGGCGGCCGACGCCGCATTCGACGCGGTGCAGGCCGGCCGCCAGAGCGACGAGCTCAACGCGTACCCGGACGCCTTCAAGCAGTC
Source organism: Burkholderia sp. AU6039 (assembly GCF_002223365.1). Taxonomy (NCBI): domain Bacteria; kingdom Pseudomonadati; phylum Pseudomonadota; class Betaproteobacteria; order Burkholderiales; family Burkholderiaceae; genus Burkholderia; species Burkholderia sp. AU6039. The sequence continues at coordinate 21 of NZ_NKFK01000040.1, read as the reverse complement.
GTGGCTGTACACGGAGCTGTA
>NZ_NKFK01000039.1:0-464 GCF_002223365.1 Burkholderia sp. AU6039 | reverse complement strand
ACCTGCGCCAGCTTGCCGCGTGGCTGCGGGCCAATCGGACCGCCGGGGGAGAACCGCGCCCGACCCTGGGTGCACTGCGCAATGAGGTGCTCCAGTCAGGGCGGCCGGCGCGCGAGAACGCTCATGTGCAGGCGTTCCGCGAAGCGGTGGGCGAGCAAGGCGCCACGGGTAAGCACGTGGCCGGCGCGGTGGATGCGCTGGTACAGGGCGGCACGTTGCAGCGGCAGCCTCAGCCCCAGGTCCATGTTGACGACGAGGCATTGATCCAGGCCTATCAGGGCGCATCGGACACGCATCCGGCCACGGCGCGCACCCATGCGAGCTACCTGCGCCAGCTTGCCGCGTGGCTGCGGGCCAATCGGACCGCCGAGGGAGAACCGCGCCCGACCCTGGGTGCACTGCGCAATGAGGTGCTCCAGTCAGGGCGGCCGGCGCGCGAGAACGCTCATGTGCAGGCGTTCCGC
>NZ_NKFK01000038.1:0-494 GCF_002223365.1 Burkholderia sp. AU6039 | reverse complement strand
ATCGACAAGGTGGCCGAAACGTTCGGCTCGGTCGACATCCTCGTGTCGAACGCGGGCATCCAGATCGTCAACCCGATCGAGAACTATTCGTTCGCCGACTGGAAGAAGATGCAGGCGATCCACGTCGACGGCGCGTTCCTGACGACCAAGGCCGCGCTGAAGCACATGTACAAGGACGATCGCGGCGGTGTCGTGATCTACATGGGTTCGGTGCACTCGCACGAAGCGTCGCCGCTGAAGTCGGCGTACGTGACGGCCAAGCACGGCCTGCTCGGCCTGGCGCGCGTGCTGGCGAAGGAAGGCGCGAAGCACAACGTGCGCTCGCACGTCGTGTGTCCGGGCTTCGTGCGCACGCCGCTGGTCGACAAGCAGATTCCGGAGCAGGCGAAGGAGCTCGGGATCAGCGAAGAGGAAGTGGTGAAGAAGGTGATGCTCGGCAATACGGTCGACGGCGTGTTCACGACCGTTCAGGACGTCGCGCAGACGGTGCTGTT
>NZ_NKFK01000037.1:0-522 GCF_002223365.1 Burkholderia sp. AU6039 | reverse complement strand
CACCATTGTCTTGTCTGGCGGTAGGTACCTGAGGTTATCTGTACTCATGGGGGCATAGCTCAGCTGGGAGAGCACCTGCTTTGCAAGCAGGGGGTCGTCGGTTCGATCCCGTCTGCCTCCACCAATCACCAACGCTAAGGGCTTGGTTCAGACACTGAACCGAGAATTTTGCATTGGCGATTGAGCCAGTCAGAGTGATACGTAGTATGTATCGGCTGTCGTTCTTTAACAATCTGGAAGAAGCAAGTAATTTGGATAGCGGAAGCGTCTTGAGATGGACGTGAAAACTATCCGGGTTGTGATTGTATCGATGTATCTCAAGATGATTCGAACTTAATGTTTGACTCAATTGGAATACGGCACAACGCGAGAACTCAACCTGTAGCGAACTGTCGCGAGACAGACTCGTTATAGGGTCAAGCGAACAAGTGCATGTGGTGGATGCCTTGGCGATCACAGGCGATGAAGGACGCGGTAGCCTGCGAAAAGCTACGGGGAGCTGGCAAACAAGCTTTGATCCGT
>NZ_NKFK01000036.1:0-525 GCF_002223365.1 Burkholderia sp. AU6039 | reverse complement strand
GACTGCGCTGGCGCGACCTGCCTGCCGAGATGGGTTGCGGCTCGGGCGTGACGTGTTGGCGACGGTTACGCGACTGCCAGGCCGCCGGCGTATGGAATCGCTTGCACGAACTGCTTCTTGCGAAGCTGCGAGCAGCAGACCAAATCGACTTCTCTCGAGCTGCGATCGATTCATCCTCGATCCGCGCCGTTGGGGCGGGCCAAAAACTGGGCCAAACCCTACCGATCGTGCACGACCCGGTTCCAAGCACCACAGCGTCACCGGCGCCAACGGCACCCCGCTCGCCGCGATCCTGACCGGCGCGGCCGTCAACGACGTCACGCAATTGCTGTCGCTGATCGACGCGATTCCGCCGATTCGCGGATTGCGCGGCCACCCATTGCAGAGGCCGCGTGTGGTCTACGCCGATCGCGGTTACGACTCCGAGCGACATCGACGCGCGTTGCGCGATCGCGGTATCGAGCCGGTGATCGCCAAGCGCCGTACCGAACATGGCAGCGGCCTTGGCAAATATCGCTGGGTCGT
>NZ_NKFK01000035.1:0-563 GCF_002223365.1 Burkholderia sp. AU6039 | reverse complement strand
TCCTGGTCGTGCGTGACCATCACGCAGGTCACGTCGACCTTCTCGATGATGTTCACGAGTTCGAGCTGGGTCTTCTGGCGGATCTTCTTGTCGAGCGCGGACATCGGCTCGTCGAGCAAGAGCAGCTTCGGGCGCTTGACCAGCGAGCGCGCGAGCGCGACGCGCTGCTGCTGCCCGCCGGAGAGCTGGTGCGGCTTGCGCTGCGCGTACTTGCTCATCTGCACGAGCGCGAGCGCATCGGCCACGCGTTCCTTGATCTCGTTCTTTGGCGTGCCTTCCTGCTTCAGGCCGAACGCGACGTTCGATTCGACCGTCATGTGCGGGAACAGCGCGTACGACTGGAACATCATGTTCACCGGGCGGCGGTACGGCGGCAGCGAAGCAAGGTCCTCGCCGTCGACGAAGATCTTGCCGGAGGTGGCCGTCTCGAGCCCGGCGAGCATGCGCAGCAACGTCGACTTGCCGCAGCCGGAGCTGCCGAGCAGCGCGAACAGCTCGTTCTTCGCGATCGTCAGGTTCACGTTGTCGACGGCGGTGCTGTCGCCGAATTTCTTCACGACGTT
>NZ_NKFK01000034.1:0-626 GCF_002223365.1 Burkholderia sp. AU6039 | reverse complement strand
CGGCGATCAAGACCGGCATGCTGGCGGCCGACGCCGCATTCGACGCGGTGCAGGCCGGCCGCCAGAGCGACGAGCTCAACGCGTACCCGGACGCCTTCAAGCAGTCGTGGCTGTACACGGAGCTGTATCGCGCGCGCAACTTCAAGCAGTGGATGGCCAAGGGGCTGTACCTCGGCACGCTGATGGTCGGGCTCGAGCAGAAGGTGATGGGCGGCAACGTGCCGTGGACGCTGCACCACAAGCATGCGGACCACGAAATGTTGAAGCCGGCGTCGCAATGCCAGCCGATCGAGTATCCGAAGCCGGACGGCAAGCTGACGTTCGACCGGCTCTCGTCGGTATTCATCTCGAACACGAACCACGAAGAGAACCAGCCGGCGCACCTGACGCTGAAGGATGCGAGCGTGCCGGTGAACGTGAACCTGCGTACGTACGCGGGGCCGGAGGCACGTTTCTGCCCGGCGGCCGTGTATGAGTTCGTGAAGAACGACGACGGCAGCGATCGCCTGGTGATCAACGCGCAGAACTGCGTGCACTGCAAGACCTGCGACATCAAGGACCCGACGCAGAACATCGTGTGGGTCACGCCGGAAGGCGGCGGCGGGCCGAATTACCCGAACATGTAA
>NZ_NKFK01000048.1:0-653 GCF_002223365.1 Burkholderia sp. AU6039 | reverse complement strand
CTTCAGGCCAGCCTCGGCTTCCTTCAAGATGCCGATGATCTGTTCTTCGGTGAATCGCTTTTTCATTGCCGTTCCTCTCTGGAACGGACTCTACACCGTCACCGTACTAAACGCGGGGAGCAGGTCAGACACGCCGAATAAAGCGTTCATTTCGTACGGTGTCTGAGGTATTTGGCCGAAACGCGATGGGGGGAATCTGCTCGGTTTCAGTGGTTCGGTGCGTCGTCCGCGGGGGATTTGCACGGTGACCCGACACTCGTTGTCGACGATGGCAAGCTAATCACGTCCGAGTGTGCCAACCGAGGCGAGAGAGAGAGAAATTGCAGCTTTGATCGGAGATAGCGGCAATAGGCCAAGGGATCGCGGATGATACTGGCCGATTGGCGTGCCGGGAGCTGCGAGCGCTTCTAATTGGGAGTAGGCGATGAGGAAACTCAAGCCAGGCCGTCCACTCCACTCGCCCGTGCATTTCCTCCGCCCAAATGCAAAAACCCCCGCCTTTCGGGCGGGGGTTTCTGGCTTAGGGAGCCTGACGATTACCTACTTTCACACGGGAATCCGCACTATCATCGGCGTAGAGTCGTTTCACGGTCCTGTTCGGGATGGGAAGGGGTGGGACCGACTCGCTATGGTCATCAGGCAAAGAGGGTTGT
>NZ_NKFK01000033.1:0-725 GCF_002223365.1 Burkholderia sp. AU6039 | reverse complement strand
CGGTCACCACGGTAGGATTCATGACTGGGGTGAAGTCGTAACAAGGTAGCCGTATCGGAAGGTGCGGCTGGATCACCTCCTTTCCAGAGCTTCTCGCACAAGTTGAGCGCTCACGCTTATCGGCTGTAAATTTAAAGACAGACTCAGGGGTCTGTAGCTCAGTCGGTTAGAGCACCGTCTTGATAAGGCGGGGGTCGTTGGTTCGAATCCAACCAGACCCACCATTGTCTTGTCTGGCGGTAGGTACCTGAGGTTATCTGTACTCATGGGGGCATAGCTCAGCTGGGAGAGCACCTGCTTTGCAAGCAGGGGGTCGTCGGTTCGATCCCGTCTGCCTCCACCAATCTTCAATGACAAGCGTTCGAATTGTGTCGAGTCTTTGTCATTGGCGATTGAGCCAGTCAGAGTGATACGTAGTACGTATCGGCTGTCGTTCTTTAACAATCTGGAAGAAGCAAGTAATTTGGATAGCGGAAGCGTCTTGAGATGGACGTGAAAACTATCCGGGTTGTGATTGTATCGATGTATCTCAAGATGATTCGAACTCTATGTTCGACTCAATTTGGAATACGGCACAACGCGAGAACTCAACCTGTAGCGAGACAGACTCGTTATAGGGTCAAGCGAACAAGTGCATGTGGTGGATGCCTTGGCGATCACAGGCGATGAAGGACGCGGTAGCCTGCGAAAAGCTACGGGGAGCTGGCAAACGAGCTTTGATCCGT
>NZ_NKFK01000032.1:0-732 GCF_002223365.1 Burkholderia sp. AU6039 | reverse complement strand
CGCGGCAAGGCGGCCGCGGCGCTTGTACGCCTGGGGCGCGGCGGTCGTACCGGTCGACACCGGAGCGGAGGGCGTGGAAGCAGAGGTTCTCATCGTGGCGTCCTCACTGCGTCAGCACGACGCCGCTCGCCGGCGACCACGACACGAACACGTCGTCGTTCCACGCCGGCGCGTTGTCGTTCATCAGGTGCGAGCTCGACAGGTTCGACACGACTGTCTTGCCGCTCGGCAGGCGCACGTGGTACAGCGAGTAGCTGCCCATGTACGCGATGTCGGTCACGACGCCGCGCGCCCAGTTGTGTTTCGAGCCCGGCTTCTCGCGCGATACGTGAATGCGTTCCGGGCGCACGGAGATGCCAACCGGCATCCCGAGCGGGCCCGTGACGCCGTGGCTCACGTACATGCGCGCTTCGAGGTCGTCGCTTTCGACGAAGATGTGATCGGGTTCGTCCTCGACCACTCGCCCTTCGAACAGGTTGGTCGAGCCGATGAACTCGGCCGAGAAGCGGCTGTTCGGAAACTCGTACACCTCGCCCGGCGCGCCGATCTGCACGATCTTGCCCTCGCTCATCACCGCGAGGCGGCTGGCCATCGTCATCGCCTCCTCCTGGTCGTGCGTGACCATCACGCAGGTCACGTCGACCTTCTCGATGATGTTCACGAGTTCGAGCTGGGTCTTCTGGCGGATCTTCTTGTCGAGCGCGGACATCGGTTCATCGAGCAGCAGCAGCT
>NZ_NKFK01000031.1:0-740 GCF_002223365.1 Burkholderia sp. AU6039 | reverse complement strand
CGTGCAGGCAGCCGCGTGATCGTGAAGGCCGACGGCGTCTACCTGTGGGACTCGGACGGCAACAAGGTGATCGACGGGATGGCCGGCCTCTGGTGCGTGAACGTCGGCTACGGCCGCAAGGAACTCGCCGACGCCGCGTATCGCCAGATCCAGGAGCTGCCGTTCTACAACACGTTCTTCAAGACCACGCACCCGCCGGTGATCGAACTCTCCGCGATGCTCGCGGAAGTCACGCCGGCCGGCTTCAACCACTTCTTCTATTGCAACAGCGGCTCGGAAGGCAACGACACCGTGCTGCGCCTCGTGCACCAGTACTGGCGCGTGCAGGGCCAGCCGCAGAAGAAATACGTGATCTCGCGCAAGAACGGCTATCACGGCTCGACGATCGCCGGCGGCACGCTTGGCGGGATGGGCTACATGCACGAGCAGATGCCGTCGAAGGTCGAGCACATCGTGCACATCGACCAGCCGTATTTCTTCGGTGAAGCGGCGGCCGGCGAAACGCCGGAAGCGTTCGGCCTGGCGCGCGCGCAGCAGCTCGAAGCGAAGATCCTCGAACTCGGCGCGGAGAACGTCGCCGCGTTCATCGGCGAGCCGTTCCAGGGCGCGGGCGGCGTGATCTTCCCGCCGTCGACGTACTGGCCGGAAATCCAGCGGATCTGCCGCAAGTACGACATCCTGCTGGTGGCCGACGAAGTGATCGGCGGCTTCGGCCGCACCGGCGAATGGTTCGCACACCA
>NZ_NKFK01000030.1:0-749 GCF_002223365.1 Burkholderia sp. AU6039 | reverse complement strand
TCACGAACTCAGACGATACAGACGGATTGCGGACGTGCGAGTTCCGCCATCCGATTGAGCACGCCCACGCGAACGGCAACCTCGGTGGCTTGCGTGTCGGTGCTGCGTGCCCACAGGCATGGACCCGTGAGCGTCTTGAACCGGTACATCGCGTTCTCGGCCAGCGAACGACGGTGATAGCCGCTTTGTTGCTTCCATTCGCGCCGGCTACCTTGTTCAATCGCATCGATTGCCTCGTTGCGCTGAGCCCCGCCGGGCGTGGCCGGTGGCCAGTGAACCGCACCTTCACGAGGCGGAACCGAGGGCGCGGCGCCGCGCGCGGTGATTGCCTCGTAGCAAGCCTGCGTGTCGTACGCGCCATCGCCACCGATCGTATCGATGGGCTCGTCGGCCGGGATCTGATCCAGCAGTTCAGGCAACACTTCGCCGACCGCGACGTCCTGGTGCGTCATGAGCGCAGCGCGCAGCTGGCCGGTGTTCGCGTCAAGCGCGAGATGCACTTTGCGCCATGTGCGGCGCTTGGAGTAACCGTGCTGGCGAACCTTCCACTCGCCTTCGCCGTAGACCTTCACGCCAGTACTGTCGATCACCAGATGCAGCCGCTCGCTACTGCGCACGACCGGCAGCTTTACCAGCAGCGTCTGGGCGCGACGTCACACGGTCGTGTAGTTCGGTACCGGCAAATCGGCGAAAGCCAGGTCACGCAGGCTTTGTGCGAAGCCTTGCACGGCACGCAACGGAAGATGGAA
>NZ_NKFK01000029.1:0-757 GCF_002223365.1 Burkholderia sp. AU6039 | reverse complement strand
CCGGCCGGCACATCCGTCAGCAGGTTCTGCGCGTCGAGCGGCATGCCCGCCGGCAGATCGTCCGGCAGCGGCTCGCCGATCAGCAGCACCAGCGCGTTCAACGCCTGCGCACGCGCCCGTGCTTGCGCCTGCTGGTTCGACAGCGCCTGCTCGACCACCGTCTGCGCCTGACGCAGCTCGAGCTCGGAGCCCGTGCCGTTGTCGAACTGCAGCTTCGTCAGGTTGTACGAGTCCTGCGCCGTCTTCAGCGTGTTCTCCGTGACCTTCAACAGATCGTCGGTCGACAGCAGCGTCAGGTATTGATCCGCCACCTGCGACACCAGCGAGATCTCCGACGCCTGCCGCGCATACGCGGTCGACAGGTACTGCGCGAGCGCCTGGTCCTTCAGGCTCTGCACGCGGCCGAACAGGTCGAGCTCCCACGACGCCGACAGGCCGACGTTGTAGGTCGTCGTGATGTTCCGGCCCGGCGCCACCGACAGCGCATTCGGCAGGCGCTGACGATTACCGGTACCCGTCGCATCGAGCGTCGGGAACAACCCCGCGCGCGTGATCTGGTACTGCGCGCGCGCCGCCTCGATGTTCAGCACCGACACGCGCAGGTCGCGGTTGTTCTTCAGCGCGATCTCGATCAGCCGCTGCAGGCGCGGATCGACGAAGAACTCGCGCCAGCCGATGGCGGTCGCAGCTTGCCCGTTCGCGCTGCGCGCGCCGGCCGCACCCGGCTGCGTCGCGTAGACGCCGCCGGCCGGGTACG
>NZ_NKFK01000028.1:0-767 GCF_002223365.1 Burkholderia sp. AU6039 | reverse complement strand
GCCGCGTGGCTGCGGGCCAATCGGACCGCCGGGGGAGAACCGCGCCCGACCCTGGGTGCACTGCGCAATGAGGTGCTCCAGTCAGGGCAGCCGGCGCGCGTGAACGCTCATGTGCAGGCGTTCCGCCAAGCGGTGGGCGAGCAAGGTCCCACGGGTAGGAACGTGGCCGGCGCGGTGGATGCGCTGGTACAGGGCGGCACGTCGCGCCAGCCCCAGGTCCATGTTGACGACGAGGCATTGATCCAGGCCTATCAGGGCGCATCGAACACGCATCCGGCCACGGCGCGCACCCATGCGAACTACCTGCGCCAGCTTGCCGCGTGGCTGCGGGCCAATCGGACCGCCGGGGGAGAACCGCGCCCGACCCTGGGTGCACTGCGCAATGAGGTGCTCCAGTCAGGGCAGCCGGCGCGCGAGAACGCTCATGTGCAGGCGTTCCGCCAAGCGGTGGGCGAGCAAGGTCCCACGGGTAGGAACGTGGCCGGCGCGGTGGATGCGCTGGTACAGGGCGGCACGTCGCGGCAGCGGCAGCCCCAGGCCCAGCCTCAGCCCCAGGTCCATGTTGACGACGAGGCATTGATCCAGGCCTATCAGGGCGCATCGAACACGCATCCGGCCACGGCGGGCACCCATGCGAACCACCTGCGCCAGCTTGCCGCGTGGCTGCGGGCCAATCGGACCGCCGAGGGAGAGCCGCGCCCGACCCTGGGTGCACTGCGCAATGAGGTGCTCCAGTCAGGGCAGCCGGCGCGCGCGAACGCTCATGT
>NZ_NKFK01000027.1:0-843 GCF_002223365.1 Burkholderia sp. AU6039 | reverse complement strand
GCAGCGACGACGCCACGTTCCACGGTAACAACTCGTCGATGCGGTTGATCGGATGGTCAGCGACGCGCTCGAGCACGTAGGCGAGATACGCCTCGGGATCGAGGCCGTTCAAGCGCGCCGTGCCAATCAGGCTATACATCGCGGCGGCACGTTCGCCACCGGAATCGGCGCCGGCGAACAAGTAATTCCGTCTGCCGAGGGCGACGCCGCGCAGTGCTCGCTCGGCGATCAGGTTGTCGATTTCCGCACGCCCGTCGCTGCAGTTGTAGATGAGCGCCGGCCAGCGATTCAGCGCGTACTGAATCGCCTTGGTCGTGTCGGATTTTGCAGAGAGCGTGGCGAGCGTCGCTTCGAACCAGCGTTTCATGTCGTCGAGCAGCGGCACCGCTCGTGCCTGGCGCACACTGTGCCGCTCGTCAGGTGGTTTGCCACGGATCTGCTCCTCGATCTTGTAGAGTGCGCCGATCCGGTGCAGCGCTTCCTCCGTTACCGCATTGGGACGGACGGCATGTAGATCATGGATCTTTCGGCGAGCGTGGGCCATGCAGGCAGCTTCCTGGATGGTGCCGCCGCGATACAGCTCGGCATAGCCGGCAAACGCATTGGCCTGCAGCACGCCGGTGAAGTCTGCAAGATGCTGCTGGGGATGCTCGCCCCGTCGATCGGGCGTGTAGGCGAACCAGACCGCTGCCGGCTCTTCGGAAGCGCTCGGCCGATCATCGCGCACGTAGACCCACAGGCGTCCTGTCTTTGTGCGACCGTTGCCGGGCGCCAGCACTGGCAGCGGCGTGTCGTCCCCGTGAACCTTGCCGCCGGCTAACGTGTATAGGCGGACGGTGTCGA
>NZ_NKFK01000026.1:0-871 GCF_002223365.1 Burkholderia sp. AU6039 | reverse complement strand
ACGGGTGCGTCTTGTAACGCTGGAATTCCTCGAACGGCGACAGGTACGGGTTCGTGTAGCCGAGGCCGACCACGAAGCCGACCACGACCTGGTTGTTGTCCATGTGATACAGGAACGAGCCGCCGTAGGTGTCCGACTTCAGCGGCCAGCCGGCCGTGTGGATCACGAGGCCCGGCTTGTGCTTGGCCGGGTCGATCTCCCACAGTTCCTTGATGCCGATCCCGTAGGCCTGCGGATCCGCGTTCGCGTCGAGCTTGAACTTCGAGATCAGCTGGCGGCCGAGGTGGCCGCGGCAGCCTTCGGCGAACAGCGTGTATTTCGCGTGCAGCTCCATGCCGAGCTGGAAGTTCTCGGTCGGCTCGCCGTCCTTGCCCACGCCCATGTTGCCGGTCGCGACGCCTTTGACCGAGCCGTCGTCGTTATAGAGAATCTCCGCAGCGGGAAAGCCCGGGAAGATCTCGACGCCCAGCGCTTCGGCCTGTGCCCCCAGCCAGCGCGTGACGTTGCCCAGCGAAATCACGTAGTTGCCGTGGTTCTGGAAGTTGGCGGGCAGCGCCCAGTTCGGCGTGGTGACCGCGCTCTTCTCGGACAGGAACAGGAAGCGGTCTTCCGTCACCTCGACGTCGAGCGGTGCACCGCGTTCCTTCCAGTCGGGGAACAGTTCGTTGATCGCGCGCGGGTCCATCACCGCGCCCGACAGGATGTGCGCGCCGATCTCGGAACCCTTCTCGAGCACGCACACGCCGATCTCGGTGCCTTTCTCGGCGGCCAGCTGCTTGAGCCGGATCGCCGCCGACAGCCCGGCGGGGCCGCCGCCGACGATCACGACGTCGTATTCCATCGATTCGCGCGGGCCGTATTGCTCGATGAG
>NZ_NKFK01000025.1:0-916 GCF_002223365.1 Burkholderia sp. AU6039 | reverse complement strand
CCTTCGCGCACGTCCGCGAAGCCGAGGTACTGCAGCACTTCGGCGATCGGGAACAGGTCGTCGACTTCCAGATGCAGCGTGCGTGCGATTTCCGGCATGTCCGCGCGGCCGTGGTAAGGCGCCATTGCGAGCGTCTCGATCAGGCCGGCCATCAGGTTGGTCGACACCTGCGGCAGCCAGCTGCCGAGCTCGAGCCCCTTCTTCGTCGCCTCGCCGGTCTGGCGGGCCGTCATCTTCGCGTAGATGTCGTCGACGAGCTTGCGGAACGCCGGGTCGAGCCGGTTGCGCGGATGCTTGAACGGCACCTTGATCTCGGCGATCACGCGGCCCGGGTTCGACGACAGCACGAGGATCCGGTCGCACATGAACACCGCTTCCTCGATGTTGTGCGTGACGATCAGCACCGACTTGATCGGCATCCGACCTTGCGTCCACAGATCGAGCAGGTCGGTACGCAGCGTCTCGGCCGTCAGCACGTCGAGCGCGGAGAACGGCTCGTCCATCAGCAGGATCGTCGGGTCGACGACGAGCGCGCGCGCAAAGCCCACGCGCTGGCGCATGCCGCCCGACAGCTCGCGCGGGTACGCGTTCTCGAAGCCGTCGAGACCGATCAGGTCGATCGCGGCCAGCGCACGCTCGCGCCGCTCGCGTGCGCCGACGCCGAGCGCCTCGAGGCCGGCTTCCACGTTCTGCAGCACGGTGAGCCACGGGAACAGCGCGAAGGTCTGGAACACCATCGCGACGCCTTCGGCCGGGCCGCGCAGCGGCTGGCCGAGATAGGTCACCTCGCCGCCGGTCGGCTCGATCAGCCCGGCGATGATGCGCAACAGCGTCGACTTGCCCGAGCCGGAACGGCCGAGCAGCCCGACGATCTCGCCTTCGCGCAGCGACAGGTTCGCATCGTCGAGCACGAGCA
>NZ_NKFK01000024.1:0-1089 GCF_002223365.1 Burkholderia sp. AU6039 | reverse complement strand
GCGGAACGCCTGCACATGAGCGTTCTCGCGCGCCGGCTGTCCTGACTGGAGCACCTCATTGCGCAGTGCACCCAGGGTCGGGCGCGGTTCTCCCTCGGCGGTCCGATTGGCCCGCAGCCACGCGGCAAGCTGGCGCAGGTAGCTCGCATGGGTGCGCGCCGTGGCCGGATGCGTGTCCGATGCGCCCTGATAGGCCTGGATCAATGCCTCGTCATCAACATGGGCCTGGGGCTGCCGCGACGTGCCGCCCTGTACCAGCGCATCCACCGCGCCGGCCACGTGCTTACCAGTGGCGCCTTGCTCGCCCACCGCTCGGCGGAACGCCTGCACATGAGCGTTCTCGCGCGCCGGCTGTCCTGACTGGAGCACCTCATTGCGCAGTGCACCCAGGGTCGGGCGCGGTTCTCCCTCGGCGGTCCGATTGGCCCGCAGCCACGCGGCAAGCTGGCGCAGGTGGTTCGCATGGGTGCCCGCCGTGGCCGGATGCGTGTTCGATGCGCCCTGATAGGCCTGGATCAATGCCTCGTCGTCAACATGGACCTGGGGCTGGGCCTGGGGCTGCCGCGACGTGCCGCCCTTTACCAGCGCATCCACCGCGCTGACCACGTTCCTACCCGTGGCGCCTTGCTCGCCCACCGCTCGGCGGAACGCCTGCACATGAGCGTTCGCGCGCGCCGGCTGTCCTGACTGGAGCACCTCATTGCGCAGTGCACCCAGGGTCGGGCGCGGTTCTCCCTCGGCGGTCCGATTGGCCCGCAGCCACGCGGCAAGCTGGCGCAGGTAGCTCGCATGGTTGCGCGCCGTGGCCGGATGCGTGTTCGATGCGCCCTGATAGGCCTGGATCAATGCCTCGTCGTCAACATGGACCTGGAGCTGAGGCTGCCGCGACGTGCCGCCCTGTACCAGCGCATCCACCGCGCTGGCCACGTTCCTACCCGTGGCGCCTTGCTCGCCCACCGCTCGGCGGAACGCCTGCACATGAGCGTTCACGCGCGCCGGCTGCCCTGACTGGAGCACCTCATTGCGCAGTGCACCCAGGGTCGGGCGCGGTTCTCCCCCGGCGGTCCGATTGGCCCGCAGCCACGCGGC
>NZ_NKFK01000046.1:0-1204 GCF_002223365.1 Burkholderia sp. AU6039 | reverse complement strand
TGACCTGCTCCCCGCGTTTAGTACGGTGACGGTGTAGAGTCCGTTCCAGAGAGGAACGGCAATGAAAAAGCGATTCACCGAAGAACAGATCATCGGCATCTTGAAGGAAGCCGAGGCTGGCCTGAAGCCGGCGGAGCTGTGTCGCAAGTACGGCATCTCGGAAGCGACCTACTACAACTGGAAAGCGAAGTTCGGCGGGATGACGGTCTCCGAAGCGCAGCGCCTGAAGGAACTGGAGCAGGAGAACAGCAAGCTCAAGCGACTGTTAGCCGAATCGATGCTCGACAACGCCGCGCTGAAGGACCTGCTGGCTCGAAAGTAGCAAGCCCGCAGGCCAAGCGCGAAGCGGTCCGGATATTGATGACCGAACGTGCCATGGGTGTTACCCGGGCCTGCGGGCTGGTAGGGATTTCGCGCTCGCTGTTCCACTACGAATCACGCCGCCGAGTTGATGACGAAGCGCTGACTGGCCGGATGATGGCCATCGCCGCGCAGAAGCGCCGCTACGGCTATCGCCGGATTCACGTGCTGTTGCAGCGGGATGGCTGCTTCGCCAACCACAAGCGCATCTGGCGCCTGTACAGCAAGGCGGGGCTGAGCGTGCGCAAGCGGCGACGCAAGCGTATTGCGGCTGTCGAGCGCACGCCGCTGCCGTTAGCAACAGGCCCGAATCAGAGCTGGTCGATGGACTTCGTTTCTGACGGGCTGGCCTATGGTCGGCGGTTTCGATGCCTGAACGTGGTCGACGACTACACGCGCGAGTGCTTGGCCATCGAGGTCGATACTTCGCTGCCGGGCCTACGAGTGCAGCAAGTGCTCGAGCGGCTCAAGGAGATGCGAGGCTTACCCGCATCCATCACGGTCGACAACGGGCCGGAGTTCGCTGGTAAGGTGCTGGATGCATGGGCCTACGAAGCCGGTGTCACGCTGTCGTTCATTCGGCCTGGCAAGCCGGTGGAGAATGCCTATATCGAGAGCTTCAACGGGCGGTTCCGCGATGAATGCCTGAACGAGCACTGGTTCGTCTCAATGCGCCACGCCAAGCGGCTGATTGAGGAATGGCGTATCGAGTACAACACCGAGCGGCCTCATAGTTCACTCGGCTATCTGACGCCGGTGCAGTTCGCGCGGGCGCACGATGCAAAGCAGCAGTTTTTAACCTCGGACTCTAACTGCAGTTCGGACTAAAACCGGGGGCGGGTCA
>NZ_NKFK01000023.1:0-1239 GCF_002223365.1 Burkholderia sp. AU6039 | reverse complement strand
TGACCCTAGCCCACAAAACTGTCCCATTTGGAAGTGGAAAATTCCGGCATGACGTTGTCATCAAGACCAGGAGGTCATGCCGTGAAGAAGAGCAAGTTCACCGAAGAGCAGATCGCATACGCGTTAAAGCAAGCCGAGCTGGGCACGCCGGTCGCAGAGGTCTGCCGCAAGATGGGAATCAGCGACGCGACGTTTTACAACTGGCGGACCAAGTATGGCGGGCTATCGCCTTCGGAACTGCGCCGGTTGAAGCAGCTTGAGGAAGAGAATGCGAAGCTCAAGCGGCTCGTGGCGGACCTGAGCCTGGACAAGGCCATGCTGCAGGACGTGCTGTCAAAAAAGCTCTGAAGCCTTCCCGGCGCCGTGATCTGGTCACGGACTTGATGCAGCGTTTCGGCGCAAGCCAGCGGCAGACCTGCGCGTTGTTGCAACTTTCCCGCACGGTCTACCGTTACGAGTCGGTCGCGCGGGATCAAAGCGCGCTGGAGATGCGCATCAAGGAGATCACCGAAGTGCGGGTGCATTATGGTGCGCCCCGCGTGTACGTGATGCTTCGCCGGGAAGGCTGGCGAGACAACCATAAACGCGTCGAGCGCGTGTATCGGGAACTGGGGCTTTCATTGCGCCACAAACGACCTCGACGGAACAAGTCGGCTCGGCGCCGACAGCCAAAGCAGTCAGTGAGCGCAATCAACGAAATCTGGAGTATGGACTTCGTCGCTGATGCGCTGTTTGATGGTCGGCGCTTGCGTACGCTCACGATCGTGGACAACTACACGCGGGAATGCTTGGCGATTGAAGTCGACGGCTCATTGCGTGGCGAACACGTTGTCGCCGCGCTGACCCGGCTTGCGCAGCATCGCCCGCTTCCACGCTATATCAAGGCAGACAATGGCAGCGAGTTCATTTCGAAGGCGCTCGACAAATGGGCGTACGAGAACGACGTGGAGATTGACTTCTCGCGTCCTGGCAAGCCAACCGACAACGCGAAGAACGAATCCTTCAACGGACGTTTCCGGGAGGAGTGCCTCAATGCACATTGGTTCTTGTCGCTGGAGGACGCCAGACGCAAAATCGAAGTCTGGCGCGAGTACTATAACGAGGCGCGCCCTCACTCTGCGCTGCAGTGGATGACACCGGCGGAATTCGCCCGCCGGTGCACCGATCGGGCCGATTCGGCCCGCCCCGAAGAGCCGGAATTTTCCAGCTAAGACTGGGACGGAAATTGGGCCAGCCTCA
>NZ_NKFK01000022.1:0-1289 GCF_002223365.1 Burkholderia sp. AU6039 | reverse complement strand
TGGCAGGCTATTGCCCGCCAGGCTGGATATTTTGTCCATCTTTTATCCATCCACTGGTTACCGAGCCCGGAAGGCCCGGTTCGAATGAGGCTTAAGCCCTAACATCTCTCGAAGCTACCTGCCGCGAGATGCCGCGCTGGCCACGTTCCTACCCGTGGCGCCTTGCTCGCCCACCGCTCGGCGGAATGAGGTCGGACGGAATTCGTGGAGGCCAACGGTTTAAGCAGCGATCTGATTCAGATCGAAGCGCTACGTGAACGCGACAGGCGATTGGTAGTTCAGACGCGCCTGCGTACGTTGCCGGTTGTAGAAGATCTCGATGTATTCGCTGATCGAGTGCCGCGCCTGCTCGCGCGTGGCGAAGCGATGGTGATAGACCAGTTCGTTCTTCAACGTTCCCGAGAAGGATTCGATCGGGGCGTTGTCGTAACAATTGCCGCGGCGGCTCATCGACGCCCGCATGTCGAACTGGCTCACCAGCGCTTGATAGGCCAACGCACAATATTGCGACCCGCGATCGGTGTGGTGAATCAGACCTGCCGGCGGCCGTCGGGCGGCAACGGCGCGAAACTAGGCCTGCATAACCAGATGTTTCGTCATCCGTTCGCTCATCGCGTAACCGACGATTTCACCGCTGTACAGGTCCTTCAGGCCGGCAAGATACAGCCAGCCCTCGTCGGTCGCGATATAGGTGATGTCATCGCACCAGGCTTGATTAGGCGCCGTCGCCGAGAAATCCTGGCTCAGAAGATTCGGCGCGACGGGCAGGTCGTGCTTCGAATTCGTCGTGGCCTTGAACCGGCGTTTCTGCCTGCAGCGTAGTCCCAGTTTGCTGCGCAGCCGCCTGATCCGGTGCACGCCGATTCGCACGCCACGTTCCTTGAGATGTTGCTGTAGCCGCTCGGGCCCGAAGCTTTCCCGGGTTCGCAGGTGAGCCGCGAGCACCTCCGCTTCCAGGCGAGGCTCCTGCTGCGTTCTTTCGGACGGCTTGCGCTTGCGCCACACATAATAGCCGCTCACCGATACGCCCAGCACGCGGCACATCGGCGGCACGGGATAGTCCTGTCGCATTTGTTCAATCACGCCCTACTTCACCGCGACTCCTTCGCGAAGTACGTCGCGAACTTTTTTA
Source organism: Burkholderia sp. AU6039 (assembly GCF_002223365.1). Lineage (NCBI taxonomy): Bacteria > Pseudomonadati > Pseudomonadota > Betaproteobacteria > Burkholderiales > Burkholderiaceae > Burkholderia > Burkholderia sp. AU6039. Next base: position 157 of record NZ_NKFK01000022.1, on the reverse strand, counting down.
GAGACGGTTTCAAAATGGCCCCTTGGGGCTGTTAACTTTCGCGGCGAGCTGTTAACCTCAGGCATCGGAACAACCGAGACCGAGGAGATGGCCAAGCCGATCATCGACGACAAATTGTGGACACTGATCGAACCGCTGCTGCCGCGACCCAAGCCGC
>NZ_NKFK01000051.1:0-1335 GCF_002223365.1 Burkholderia sp. AU6039 | reverse complement strand
CGTTGCGCCTGAAGCGCTTGCGCGACCTCCAGCACATGACTCAAGCGCTTGTGCTCCACGACTGCGCCTTGATCGATTTCGGTTAGGCGATCGTACTGTCTGTAGTCCAATACCCGGTCGTCAGCCCGTAGTTCAATCCGTCCATCCGGGTACTCCCACACCTCGATCTGCCGGTCGATCAGCTTCCGGTTGACCGGCGTATCGTCCAGCAAGTACATCACCCGGTCGTACTGAACCGTGAGCGACTTCGTCACTTTCCGCGGCTCACGCCACGTCAGCGCCCGCTCCAGGCTCTCGTCGGTCCGTAACGGCCGATGCGCATTGAAGTCGCTCTTTGGCGGCTTCGCGAAGCGCGTGTTGTAGGCGGCCATGAAGGAGGGCGCGTAAGCGTTGGCGTCGGCCACCGTGTTGATCTCGCGCAATCGCATCTCCTTGACCAGCCGATCCTGCAACGTCAGGTGCGCTCGCTCCACGCGCCCCTTGGCCGAGCTGCTGTTCGCGCAGAACGTGTCGATGTTCAGCTCGTACATCGCCCGGCCAAACGGCGTCACGCGATTGCCAGTCTTGCCCGGCTTCACGTTGCGAAACACGCTGGCCTTGTCGCTGTAAAACGCTCCCGGCTTGCCATGGCGTTCGATGTACGCCCGCGTTGCCTCGAAGTAGCTGAAGGTCGACTCCGTCTGCGTGAAGTGCAGCATCATCAGCCGGCTCGTCGCGTCATCCACATACACCAGCAGCGTGCAGGCCGGCGCCCGTTCCTCGAACCATCGATGGTCGCTGCCGTCGATCTGGATCAGTTCACCCAGGCACGCACGACGCGCTCGTGGCTGGTAGACCTTCGGGGGGCGTTGCCGCCGCGGAATCCAGAGCCCAGCATCCGTCATCAGCTTCCTGACCGTTTCCTTGGCCAGCCGAATGCCGTGACATTCCCAGAGCTTCTCGCAGGCCAACGTCGGCCCGAAATCGGCGTAGCGGTCACGGATGATCGACAGCGCCCGGTCGGCGGCTCCCGGGTCGAGACGGCGGTTGCCGGGCTTCGCTCGGTGTCCCGACACCAATCCCGCCGCGCCGTGCTCACGAAGCCGGGCGACCAGTCGGCGAACCTGGCGTGTCGTCAACTCCAGCCGTTCCGCTGCACGCCATGGCTTGAGCTTGCCGTCCGCTACGTCCTGAATGACCTTGAACCTGTCTAGCTCCCGCATCGTCATCGTGATCCGCTCCGTTGCAGCCATTGCAGCCTCCGGCGCCGGACACCCGGCGGCCGGTCAGCTTACGCGGCCCGAAAGCGGACATTTCTATGTAGCCAAAAGCGGACATTTCAATCTAGCCACTACA
>NZ_NKFK01000021.1:0-1526 GCF_002223365.1 Burkholderia sp. AU6039 | reverse complement strand
GCGCGTCGGCGCTGTCTTCGGCCAGAAATGCCACCACCATCGCGTTGAATTCGTCAGCGCGCTCCCACTGCACCCAGTGACCGGTCTTGCTGAACAGATGCACGTCGCAGTTCGGCATGCGCCGCTGCAGCGAGCGGGCACCGCTCGGTCGATTGACCTTGTCCTCCGTTCCCCACAACACGAGCGTCGGGTTTTGCACGCCGGCCAGACGCGGATCGCGCGTGAAGTCGAGTTTCCTGAATTGCGGAATGCCCTTGGGGCCGAGCAATGGCGGGCTGGCGACGACCTCCGGGTCGATGCTGGACTGAAAGCGCTCCTGGAGCGTCGCATCGGATACAAGGCTGCCGTCGTAGACAAGGTCGCCCCGGATGAACGTCGCAAGCTTTTGCAATGTCGGGCCTTCGCCCTTGTAGTAATTCAGCAGACGCTTGAGGCCGGGCGTCGGCAACCCACGCGTCGTGTCCACGCCGCCGGGCCCCATCAGCACGAGACGGCCGACCGCTGCCGGCCGCTCGATCGCCATGCGCAACGCGCAGGCGCCACCCAGCGAGTTGCCGAGGATGTGCGCGCGCTCGATACGCAGCGCATCGAGCATCCCGAGCATGCTCGCGGCCAGGTCGCCGAACGGGTCACCGCGATCCAGGCCCTTCGTCGATTTGCCATAGCCGGGCATGTCGGGCACGACGACCCGGTGGACGCACGCGAGCGCACCGACATTGCGCGCGTAATTGGACATGCCGGAAGCGCCGGGACCGCAGCCGTGGGGCATGAGCACCACCGGGCCCTCGCCCGCTTCGGTAAAGGAAATGGTTCGCGCACCGACTCGAACGGTGCGTTGAGTCATTGCGTGAGTCATGAACGGGGCATTCACGGCGGAGTCGCTCCAGACGGTTGATCAGGCTTGCTTGTTTTAATAATGAGATATTTGTCATCATGACAATATACTCGTCTTCACCTAGCCAGCCGGAGCGTCTGTTGCGTCGCCGTATAATTCCCGCCATGAATGAAACGACCGTTGACCATCGGACCCGCGTCGCGGCGGAGCGACGCGAACGCATGCGCGCCCGCCTGATCGAAAGCGCGATGCTCGTGTTCGCAGAAAAGGGAGTCGGCGCAAGCGTCATCCAGGACGTCATTGCAGCCGCAGACGTGTCGCAGGGCACGTTCTACAAATACTTCCGCACCAACGAGGATCTGCTCGCGGCGGTGACGCAGGAACTGAACGACGAGTTGCTGCGTTTGATCGAAGCGGAAGTCCACGGTTATGAGGATCCGGCGCTCCGCATCGCGTGTGGTGTGCGCATGTTCCTGCACGCGGCGCGCGCGTATCCGCTGCTGGCGCGCTTCATTTGCGCGGCCGGCCTGCATTCCGCGGGGCCGAGCAGCCTGATCTACGTGTTCCTGCCGCCGCATATCGAGCAGGGTCTGGCACTGGGGCGTTTCACCCATGTCGGCGTCGGCACCGCGCTCGACGTGATCGCCGGAACCGCGCTCGCGACGATCCTCAGAATCACCAATGAAGGCCC
>NZ_NKFK01000020.1:0-1646 GCF_002223365.1 Burkholderia sp. AU6039 | reverse complement strand
TGCCGCGTGGCTGCGGGCCAATCGGACCGCCGAGGGAGAACCGCGCCCGACCCTGGGTGCACTGCGCAATGAGGTGCTCCAGTCAGGGCGGCCGGCGCGCGAGAACGCTCATGTGCAGGCGTTCCGCGAAGCGGTGGGCGAGCAAGGCGCCACGGGTAGGAACGTGGCCGGCGCGGTGGATGCGCTGGTACAAGGCGGCACGTCGCGGCAGCGGCAGCCCCAGGCCCAGCGCCAGCCCCAGGTCCATGTTGATGACGAGGCATTGATCCAGGCCTATCAGGGCGCATCGAACACGCATCCGGCCACGGCGGGCACCCATGCGAACCACCTGCGCCAGCTTGCCGCGTGGCTGCGGGCCAATCGGACCGCCGGGGGAGAACCGCGCCCGACCCTGAGTGCACTGCGCAATGAGGTGCTCCAGTCAGGGCAGTCGGCGCACGAGAACGTTCATGTGCAGGCGTTCCGCGAAGCGGTGGGCGAGCAAGGTCCCACGGGTAAGCACGTGGCCAGCGCGGTGGATGCGCTGGTACAGGGCGGCACGTTGCAGCGGCAGCCCCAGGCCCATGTTGATGACGAGGCATTGATCCAGGCCTATCAGGGCGCATCGAACACGCATCCGGCCACGGCGCGCAACCATGCGAGCTACCTGCGCCAGCTTGCCGCGTGGTTGCGGGCCAATCGGACCGCCGGGGGAGAACCGCGCCCGACCCTGGGTGCACTGCGCAATGAGGTGCTCCAGTCAGGGCGGCCGGCGCGCGAGAACGCTCATGTGCAGGCGTTCCGCGAAGCGGTGGGCGAGCAAGGCGCCACGGGTAAGCACGTGGTCAGCGCGGTGGATGCGCTGGTAAAGGGCGGCACGTCGCGGCAGCCCCAGGCCCAGCCCCAGGTCCATGTTGACGACGAGGCATTGATCCAGGCCTATCAGGGCGCATCGAACACGCATCCGGCCACGGCGCGCACCCATGCGAACCACCTGCGCCAGCTTGCCGCGTGGCTGCGGGCCAATCGGACCGCCGGGGGAGAACCGCGCCCGACCCTGGGTGCACTGCGCAATGAGGTGCTCCAGTCAGGGCAGCCGGCGCGCGCGAACGCTCATGTGCGGGCGTTCCGCCGAGCGGTGGGCGAGCAAGGCGCCACGGGTAAGCACGTGGCCGGTGCGGTGGATGCGCTGGTACAGGGCGACACGTCGCGGCAGCGGCAGCCTCAGGCCCAGCCCCAGGCCCATGTTGATGACGAGGCATTGATCCAAGCCTATCAGGGCGCATCGGACACGCATTCGGCCACGGCACGCACCCATGCGAACTGCCTGCGCCAGCTTGCCGCGTGGCTGCGGGCCAATCGGGCCGCCGAGGGAGAACCGCGCCCGACCCTGGGTGCACTGCGCAATGAGGTGCTCCAGTCAGGACAGCCGGCGCGCGAGAACGCTCATGTGCAGGCGTTCCGCGAAGCGGTGGGCGAGCAAGGCGCCGCGGGTAGGAACGTGGCCGGCGCGGTGGATGCGCTGGTACAGGGCGGTACGTCGCGGCAGGTAGCTTCGAGAGATGTTAGGGCTTAAGCCTCATTCGAACCGGGCCTTCCGGGCTCGGTAACCAGTGGATGGATAAAAGATGGACAAAATATCCAGCCTGGCGGGCAATAGCCTGCCA
>NZ_NKFK01000047.1:0-1814 GCF_002223365.1 Burkholderia sp. AU6039 | reverse complement strand
CGCTCACGCGCGATCATCATCCGGTTCACGACGATCACGCCGATCGTCACCGCCGTGATGAACAGCGTCGCCAGCGCGTTCATCTCCGGGTTCAGCCCCAGCCGCACGCGCGAGAACACCACCAGCGGCAGCGTCGTCGAGCCCGGCCCGGACAGGAACGCCGACAGCACCAGGTCGTCGATCGACAGCGTGAACGACAGTAGCCACCCCGACAGCAGCGCCTGCGAGATCAACGGCAGCGTCACCACGAAGAACACCTTCAGCGGCGTCGCGCCGAGATCGAGCGCCGCCTCTTCCAGCGACTTGTTCATCTCCTTCACGCGCGACTGCACGATGATCGCCACGTACGACACGCACAGCATCACGTGGCCGATCCAGATCGTCACCATCCCGCGCCCCTTCGGCCAGCCGAACATCTGCTCCAGCGCAACGAACAGCAACAGCAGCGAGATGCCCTGGATCACTTCCGGGATCACCAGCGGCGCGTTGATCATCCCCGTGTACAGCGTGAAGCCCTTGAAGCGGCCGAAGCGCGCAAGCACGAAGCCCGCCCACGTGCCGATCACGACCGACGCGGTCGCCGTCAAGAGACCGATCTTCAGCGACAGCCACGCGGCGCTCAGCAGCTCGTCGTCGTCCAGCAGCGCCGAGTACCACTTCAGCGAGAAGCCCGACCACACCGTCACCAGCTTCGACTCGTTGAACGAGTACACGACCAGGCTGATGATCGGGATGTACAGGAACAGGAAACCGAAGGCGAGAACGCCCGTCGACAGCGGTTTGCTCGGCTTGATCATTTCGCGTCCTCCAGTTCCTTGACCTGGTAGTACTGGAACAGCGCCATCGGCACCAGCAACAGCAGCACCATCGCGACCGTCACCGCGGACGCCATCGGCCAGTCCATGTTGTTGAAGAATTCATCCCACATCACGCGGCCGATCATCAGCGTGTCGGCGCCGCCGAGCAGCTCCGGAATCACGTACTCGCCCACCGCCGGGATGAACACCAGCAGGCTGCCGGCGATGATCCCGTTCTTCGACAGCGGCAGCGTGATCCGCGTGAACGCGACCCACGGCTTGGCGCCGAGGTCGTACGCGGCTTCGAGCAGCGTGAGGTCCATCTTCACGAGGTGCGCGTACAGCGGCATCACCATGAACGGCAGGTACGAATAGACCATCCCGATGTAGACACCTGCATCGCTGTGATAGAGGCGCAGCGGCGTGTGGATGATGCCGAGCGCGATCAGCGTGTGGTTCAGGAGCCCGTCGTCCTTCAGGATGCCGATCCACGCGTACACGCGGATCAGGAACGACGTCCAGAACGGCAGCATCACGGCCATCATCAGCACGTTGCGGCGGTTCGGCTCCGAGCGCGCGATGTAGTACGCCATCGGGTAACCGATCAGCAGGCACAGCACCGTCGAGACAGCGGCCATCTTCAGCGAGCTGAGGTAGGTCGCGATGTACAGGTCGTCCTGCAGCAGGAACGCGTAGTGCGACAGCTGCAGCGCGAAGTGCACGACGCCGTCCTTGATCTCGACGAGCGACGTGTACGGCGGGATGCCCATCACCTGGTCGGCGAAGCTGATCTTCAGCACCAGCACGAACGGCAGCGCGAAGAACACGGCCAGCCACACGAACGGCACGCCGATCGCGACGCTGCGGCCCGACGGCAGGAAGCGCGCCAGCGCGGCAAGGCGGCCGCGGCGCTTGTACGCCTGGGGCGCGGCGGTCGTACCGGTCGACACCGGAGCGGAGGGCGTGGAAGCAGAGGTTCTCATCGTGGCGTCCTCACTGCGTCAGCACGACGCCGCT
>NZ_NKFK01000018.1:0-1916 GCF_002223365.1 Burkholderia sp. AU6039 | reverse complement strand
CGATCGCGGTAGGAATGCCCATTACTGGACACCCCCCGCACAGATCCCGGCGTGCCCAATTCGGGCACCGGGCTCCTACCTTGAGTGTTTGACGGCAAAGCGCCGGTCGGGCCACGGATGAAGGATTCGAGGTTGGGGTAGCCAGGCATCCGCGATCCGCTCGACCCGTGTCCACGTCATGTGATCCTTCTGGCTACGGCGTCGAAGCGCCCGTCGCCAGAGATCCACGACGTGGTAACGGAACGCGCCAAGTGCGCGCGAGTTCGTCGGTACCGCGTGGTACGCGAAGTAGCCGCGCACCACCTGCCCAAGCCATTTCCCTTGCACTGGGATCGGTTCATGCATACGCCGCCGTAGTTCCTCCTTGATCCCCCTGAGCTTCGCCCGCATGCGATCGCCTCGGGTCTTCCGCTGAAGCTGGAAGGCACCACGGCGCGATCTGCCGCAGATAAAGATGAAGCCTAGAAAGGCGAAGGTCTCCGGCCGACCAAGACCGCGGTGTTGGCGATTTGCCGCTGCATAGCGACCAAACTCCAGCAGCCTCGTCTTGTCCGGGTGAAGCGCAAGCGCGAACTCCTCCAGCCTCGAACGCATCGCATCCCAGAAGCGCCGTGCGTCGGCTTCGTGCTCGAAGCCGACCACGACATCATCTGCGTATCGCAGAATGATGACGTTGCCCTTGGCTTCCCGCCGCCGCCAACGATTGGCCCAGAGATCGAAGACGTAGTGTAGGTACACGTTCGCGGACAGTGGCGAGGCCACTGATCCCTGCGGAGTGCCTGTCTCACTCACGCTTAGCTCTCCGTCTTCCAGCACGCCCGCCTTGAGCCACTTACGCACAAGACGGATGATGCGCTGGTCGCCGATCCGGTGCTCAATGAAACGGACCAGCCATTCCTGACTGACCGAATCAAAGAAGCTCTTGAGATCGGTGTCCAGAATCCAGTTCACCGGGGTGCCGGTGATCGCTGTCGCCAACGCGTCCAACGCATCGTGCTGACTGCGCCCGGGCCGGAACCCGTACGAGAATCCGAGGAAGTCCCCCTCGTAGATCGCGTTCAGCACTTCGACCACCGCGCGCTGGACGATCTTGTCTTCCAGCGCGGCAATCCCCAGCGGGCGCTGTTTGCCATCCGGCTTCGGTATGTACTGTCGCCGTACGGGTAGTGCCCGGTACGCTCCACTGTGTACTCGCGCGTGCAGGCGCTGGAGGTGGTCTTCCAGTCCTGCCTCGTAGTACCGCCAGGTCAAACCGTCCACCCCAGGGGCCGCATTGCGTTTGAGCGCAAAGAACGACGCCCTGAGGCGATCGATCGTGACGTGGTGCAGCAGCGCGGTGAACCGTTCCTTCTTCCGCTGCCTTGCAGCCTGCCGTACACGGTCCAGCCCCTGTGACACGCTTGCCCGGTTCTGCGCCCGGCACGTGTGCGACTGACCCGTGCTCCTCTTGGTCCCCGCCCTTGGCTCCACCCACTCCGCAGCCGGCTTCCCGGCGTTGTTCGCAGGCTTCCTCGCTACTATGGCGGAGTCTGACTTCTCTCGTCCGTTCATCATCGGCTACGGCTCCTCGCCTTCCCGACGCGGACCAACCCATGCTGCAGTTGGCCGAACGAGAGACCTCCCGGTTCCCGCGCAAAGAGCGTCCGTACGTGCCAGGTTCTCCGACCACGCCGGGTCGTCGAGGCACTCGCGCTTGCGCACCTCTTCGTGTTGCCTTCCGCGTTCTGAACCGCGTCGGCACCCGGAATAACACAACTATCGCGGCTCAATGGCTGGCCCGCACGTTCCCCTACCGACGCTTCGCCGGTCGCCTCGCGGCGGCCGTCGCACGGCTCGGGGCCAATGTGGTTCGCTACGCCTTCATCGCAGTGGACTTGCACCACCTGCTCCTTGCCGGTCTCCCGGCGCACTCAGAA
>NZ_NKFK01000017.1:0-2115 GCF_002223365.1 Burkholderia sp. AU6039 | reverse complement strand
CCGTCCGGGCGGATCGTCGCCACGCGCTCGTTCAGCACGTCGTATTCGTGGCGCCACACCGCGACACTCGCTTTCTTCAGGAAGCGGAAGTGCTGGTGTTCACGCGTGACATTGCCGCCCTCGTCGTGGAACCACTGCAGGCGGCTCGCGTCATTCTCCGCAAGGACCATCTGGCCGTTGCCGTTGTACGCGAATCGCTCTCGCTCGCCGTATTTCCACTGACGGGCGTCCGCGTCCCATTGCCCGGTCTGGCGCGACGTCAGCCGGCCAACCGCATCGAAGCCAACCACCGTGACCCGATGTCCCTTCTCCCCGCTCAGCACGTCTTGAAGCACACCCGAGGCCGGATCGTACCGGTAGCGGGTCGTCTTGCCATCGAAACCCGTTTCGGCCAGCAACCGGCCCACCGGATCGTACGCAAACGACGTCTCGCGACCGTTCTCATTCGTCAACGCTTCCAGGCGACCCAGCTTGTCCCATCGATAACCCAGCGACTCGCCATTGGCCCCCGTGCGCGTGGCGATCAGGCCCGCGCGCGTATAGCGCCATTCGGTTCGTCGCAGCAGCCCGTCGACGTGAGCCAGCAGGCGCCCTTCCGCATCCCGCTCGAATTGCTCGACCACGCCATCGGGACGAACCACTTCGGCCAGTTGCCCTTCGGCATAGCGATACTGCGTCACGCTCCCTGCTGCATCGGTGAATCGCTCCAGTTGCCCGCGTCCGTTGTACTGCCATCGGCTCGTCTTGCCCGAGCAATCGGTATATGACGTCAACTGGCCGGTCGGGCTGTAGGCAAGCTGCTTCTTTCCGCCCTTCGCATCGACGATTTCCACCGGCTGGCCGAGCGCGTTGTTGACGTATTCCGTCTTGTTGCCCAGCGGATCGATTTCCTCGATCAGTTGATCCTTGGTGTTGTAGTCGCGCAGCCACACGCCGCCTTCGCCATCGCGAATCTTGCGCACGTTGTCGCGGGCGTCGTACGCGAAATACACCGTGTAGCCGTCGGCCCGGGTATGCGACACCGGGTTGCTGCGCTCGTCGTAGGTAAAGGTCTCGACGCTGCCGTCGGGATGAATGTGACGCACGATGTTCTTCGCGTCGTCCCGGAAAAACCATTCCGAACGCCCGTCCGCATGCCGGATGCGGTACGTGTAGCCCAGAATGTCGTAGTAGTACCAGGTCTCGTGGCCGAGCGCGTCGGTGACGTAGGTCAATCGAATGTTCGGGTCCCACTCCAGCGTCGTATCGTAGCTGCCGTCGTCGGCCCATTCACGCACGGCCCTGGCCGTCGCGCTCTCACCGTCCCAGCGCAGGTTCATTCCCCGGCCAGTGCGGTCCGTGTAGCGCGTAATCAGGTGGTGCTGATACGTATAGCTTCGGCTTGCGTCGTTCTCATCGAAGGCCTCGATCAGATCGCCGGCGTCATCGAACGTATAGTGAGCGAGCTGACGCACCGGCTTGCCATTTTCGATCAGCCACACCTGCGCCACACGCCCCTGTGCGTCGGGCACCACACGAACGTGGGCATCGATCGCAACCTCATCCCCGTGATAGGACATCAGATCGGACGGCAATAGCGTATGGCCGGGCACGGTCCGCGGATGATCATAGGCAATCGCCAATCCCGCGCCGTTGCGCAGCGCGATGCCTGTCAGCCGGAAATGCGCGCCGTGACGCTCATAGGTTTCCTTCGCGTCGTAGCCGCGCGCCAGTGTGATGGCCCGATCGGACATCCGTACGAGCGTCACGTTCTCGATGGCGTCGTAGTGAAACGCGCCGACCTTCGGCAGCGGATACGCATGCGTGCGGCCGTCCGCCGCGTGATAACGCAGACTCTCCGGCAGCGCGTCGTTATGCACGATGTCGAACCGCGTCATGTAAGGCGTGATCCAGCGCGCGCCCATCGGCCCGTCGTCATAGGCGGCCAGATCCGATCGATACTGGCGGCGCCAGGTGAACGGGAACGGCCCCGGCAAGGTGAAGTCGTCGTGATCGATACGCTCGGCGCCGCGTGCGAAGCTGATACTGCCGATGGTCCCTGCACACTCCTTGCAGCCGCCATCCTGTCTGGCTCCCGCCTGCACGGGAATACCGTCGACGGCGCCCTGGCCATGG
>NZ_NKFK01000016.1:0-2129 GCF_002223365.1 Burkholderia sp. AU6039 | reverse complement strand
TCATCGCGCACGTAGACCCACAGGCGTCCTGTCTTTGTGCGACCGTTGCCGGGCGCCAGCACTGGCAGCGGCGTGTCGTCCCCGTGAACCTTGCCGCCGGCTAACGTGTATAGGCGGACGGTGTCGACCAGCGGTGCAAGCAGCGCCGTGATGCTCCCCATCCAATATCCCATCGCACCCGGATCGATCTCGACGCCGTCGCGCGCGTACATGACTGCCTGGCGATGCAGCGGGATGTGGTACGCGAACTTCGACACGGCGATGTGTGCGAGCAGCGCCGGCCCCGGGATGCCGCGGTCGATCGGCCGACTCGGTGCCGCAGCCTGCACGATGCGATCGCAGCACGCGCAGGCCAGCTTCGGACGGCGGTGACGAATCACGCGGAAGTGCGCCCTCACGTATTCGAGCTGTTCCGCGACGTCTTCGCCCAGTGGCTTGAGTTGCCCGCCGCAATCGGGGCAGTCATCGTCGGCTGGCAGATGGATGCGCTCTTCGCGCTCAAGGTGATCCGGCAACGGCTTGCGGCCCGCACCTTCGCGATTCGGCCGCTTCACTGTTGCAGCCGTGGCCATATCGGCCGAACCTTCGTCGGCCTGCAGGTCTTCGAGCAATGCCTGAATGCTCGGGCGTGTGACCGGGCGAGCCAGGCGCAGGCGCTGCCGCTCGGAAAGTCGCATAGCCACAAACTGGCGTCGTCGGGTGACCAGAGCCGCCAGATCCTGCTGCACGGGATCGCTCAGCGGACGCACGAAGCGCTCGCAGTCAGGACGTTGGGCCAGTACGGCAGCGAATTCGGCTAGGGTGGCGGCATCAATGCGGTCGGTCTTGGCCAGGCGCTGCATCGCACGAGCGAAGTCACGAGCCATGCGCGGGTTAATCACCGCCACGCGCAGCCCGACTGCCTGCAGCGTGCACTCCAATGCCGCCTCATAGCCACCCGTGGCCTCCATCAGCACGAGTCCGGGTTGCAGCTTCGCCAGAGCGTCGGCCAGAACGACGTGCCCCTCGGTGTCGTTGCTGAGATGCGTCAGTTCGGCTGGCAAGGTTGCCCCGAGACACGCCACATCGACATGGGTAACCCAACTGGCGGATGGTTGCCTTGATGCGCTTCCCGAGTTTCAGGTACAGCTCGACCGCCCGAACGCGGTCTTCGTATGAATACATGGACTACCTCCAAAGTAGTCCAAGATTTTGTCCGCATCCCCGGTGGGTCAGGATTCAGTCGGCGTTGACACTTACGTTCGAATGAGGCTTAAGCCCTAACCTGCCGCGACGTGTCGCCCTGTACCAGCGCATCCACCGCACCGGCCACGTGCTTACCCGTGGCGCCTTGCTCGCCCACCGCTTGGCGGAACGCCTGCACATGAGCGTTCGCGCGCGCCGGCCGCCCTGACCGGAGCACCTCATTGCGCAGTGCACCCAGGGTCGGGCGCGGTTCTCCCTCGGCGGTCCGATTGGCCCGCAGCCACGCGGCAAGCTGGCGCAGGTGGTTCGCATGGGTGCGCGCCGTGGCCGGATGCGTGTTCGATGCGCCCTGATAGGCCTGGATCAGTGCCTCGTCGTCAACATGGACCTGGGGCTGGGGCTGGGCCTGGGCCTGCCGCTGCCGCGACGTGCCGCCCTTTACCAGCGCATCCACCGTGCTGACCACGTTCCTACCCGTGGCGCCTTGCTCGCCCACCGCTTCGCGGAACGCCTGCACATGAGCGTTCTCGCGCGCCGGCCGCCCTGACTGGAGCACCTCATTGCGCAGTGCACCCAGGGTCGGGCGCGGTTCTCCCTCGGCGGTCCGATTGGCCCGCAACCACGCGGCAAGCTGGCGCAGGTGGCTCGCATGGGTGCGTGCCGTGGCCGGATGCGTGTTCGATGCGCCCTGATAGGCCTGGATCAATGCCTCGTCGTCAACATGGACCTGGAGCTGGCGCGACGTGCCGCCCTGTACCAGCGCATCCACCGCGCCGGCCACGTGCTTACCCGCGGCGCCTTGCTCGCCCACCGCTTGGCGGAACGCCTGCACATGAGCGTTCTCGCGCGCCGGCCGCCCTGACTGGAGCACCTCATTGCGCAGTGCACCCAGGGTCGGGCGCGGTTCTCCCTCGGCGGTCCGATTGGCCCGCAGCCACGCGGCA
>NZ_NKFK01000015.1:0-2922 GCF_002223365.1 Burkholderia sp. AU6039 | reverse complement strand
CGAGACAGACTCGTTATAGGGTCAAGCGAACAAGTGCATGTGGTGGATGCCTTGGCGATCACAGGCGATGAAGGACGCGGTAGCCTGCGAAAAGCTACGGGGAGCTGGCAAACAAGCTTTGATCCGTAGATGTCCGAATGGGGAAACCCACTCCTTTTGGAGTATCCATGGCTGAATACATAGGCCATGTGAAGCGAACGCGGTGAACTGAAACATCTAAGTAACCGCAGGAAAAGAAATCAACCGAGATTCCCAAAGTAGTGGCGAGCGAAATGGGATGAGCCTTGCACTCTTTATTTGTATTGTTAGCCGAACGCTCTGGAAAGTGCGGCCATAGCAGGTGATAGCCCTGTAGGCGAAAACAGTATGAAAGAACTAGGTGTGCGACAAGTAGGGCGGGACACGTGAAATCCTGTCTGAAGATGGGGGGACCATCCTCCAAGGCTAAATACTCGTGATCGACCGATAGTGAACCAGTACCGTGAGGGAAAGGCGAAAAGAACCCCGGGAGGGGAGTGAAATAGATCCTGAAACCGCATGCATACAAACAGTCGGAGCCTCGTAAGGGGTGACGGCGTACCTTTTGTATAATGGGTCAGCGACTTACGTTCAGTAGCAAGCTTAACCGTATAGGGCAGGCGTAGCGAAAGCGAGTCCGAATAGGGCGTTCAGTTGCTGGGCGTAGACCCGAAACCAAGTGATCTATCCATGGCCAGGATGAAGGTGCGGTAACACGTACTGGAGGTCCGAACCCACTAACGTTGAAAAGTTAGGGGATGAGCTGTGGATAGGGGTGAAAGGCTAAACAAACTTGGAAATAGCTGGTTCTCTCCGAAAACTATTTAGGTAGTGCCTCGTGTCTCACCTTCGGGGGTAGAGCACTGTCATGGTTGGGGGGTCTATTGCAGATTACCCCGCCATAGCAAACTCCGAATACCGAAGAGTGCAATCACGGGAGACAGACATCGGGTGCTAACGTCCGGTGTCAAGAGGGAAACAACCCAGACCGCCAGCTAAGGTCCCCAAATATAGCTAAGTGGGAAACGAAGTGGGAAGGCTAAAACAGTCAGGAGGTTGGCTTAGAAGCAGCCACCCTTTAAAGAAAGCGTAATAGCTCACTGATCGAGTCGTCCTGCGCGGAAGATGTAACGGGGCTAAGCTATATACCGAAGCTGCGGATGCGTGCTTTGCACGCATGGTAGGAGAGCGTTCTGTAAGCCTGCGAAGGTGTCTCGGAAGGGATGCTGGAGGTATCAGAAGTGCGAATGCTGACATGAGTAGCGATAAAGGGGGTGAAAGGCCCCCTCGCCGTAAGCCCAAGGTTTCCTACGCAACGTTCATCGGCGTAGGGTGAGTCGGCCCCTAAGGCGAGGCAGAAATGCGTAGCTGATGGGAAGCAGGTCAATATTCCTGCACCATTGTTAGATGCGATGGGGGGACGGATCGCGGAAGGTTGTCCGGGTGTTGGAAGTCCCGGTCGCTGCATTGGAGAAGGCGCTTAGGCAAATCCGGGCGCGTAATTCAAGGGTGTGGCGCGAGCTCCTTAGGGAGCGAAGCAATTGGAAGTGGTTCCAAGAAAAGCCTCTAAGCTTCAGTCTAACGATGACCGTACCGCAAACCGACACAGGTGGGCGAGATGAGTATTCTAAGGCGCTTGAGAGAACTCGGGAGAAGGAACTCGGCAAATTGGTACCGTAACTTCGGGATAAGGTACGCCCTTGTAGCTTGACTGGCCTGCGCCAGGAGGGTGAAGGGGTTGCAATAAACTGGTGGCTGCGACTGTTTAATAAAAACACAGCACTCTGCAAACACGAAAGTGGACGTATAGGGTGTGACGCCTGCCCGGTGCCGGAAGATTAAATGATGGGGTGCAAGCTCTTGATTGAAGTCCCGGTAAACGGCGGCCGTAACTATAACGGTCCTAAGGTAGCGAAATTCCTTGTCGGGTAAGTTCCGACCTGCACGAATGGCGTAACGATGGCCACACTGTCTCCTCCCGAGACTCAGCGAAGTTGAAGTGTTTGTGATGATGCAATCTACCCGCGGCTAGACGGAAAGACCCCATGAACCTTTACTGTAGCTTTGCATTGGACTTTGAACCGATCTGTGTAGGATAGGTGGGAGGCTATGAAACCGGAACGCTAGTTTCGGTGGAGCCGTCCTTGAAATACCACCCTGGTTTGTTTGAGGTTCTAACCTTGGCCCGTGATCCGGGTCGGGGACAGTGCATGGTAGGCAGTTTGACTGGGGCGGTCTCCTCCCAAAGCGTAACGGAGGAGTACGAAGGTACGCTAGGTACGGTCGGAAATCGTGCTGATAGTGCAATGGCATAAGCGTGCTTAACTGCGAGACCGACAAGTCGAGCAGGTGCGAAAGCAGGTCATAGTGATCCGGTGGTTCTGTATGGAAGGGCCATCGCTCAACGGATAAAAGGTACTCTGGGGATAACAGGCTGATACCGCCCAAGAGTTCATATCGACGGCGGTGTTTGGCACCTCGATGTCGGCTCATCTCATCCTGGGGCTGTAGCCGGTCCCAAGGGTATGGCTGTTCGCCATTTAAAGAGGTACGTGAGCTGGGTTTAAAACGTCGTGAGACAGTTTGGTCCCTATCTGCCGTGGGCGTTGGATATTTGAAGGGGGCTGCTCCTAGTACGAGAGGACCGGAGTGGACGAACCTCTGGTGTACCGGTTGTCACGCCAGTGGCATCGCCGGGTAGCTATGTTCGGAAGAGATAACCGCTGAAAGCATCTAAGCGGGAAACTCGCCTTAAGATGAGATATCCCTGGGGACTAGATCCCCTTGAAGGGTCGTTCGAGACCAGGACGTTGATAGGTCAGGTGTGTAAGCGCAGTAATGCGTTCAGCTAACTGATACTAATTGCCCGTAAGGCTTGATCCTATAACAAGTCTGTCTCGCGCT
>NZ_NKFK01000014.1:0-3297 GCF_002223365.1 Burkholderia sp. AU6039 | reverse complement strand
AGCTTCGCAAGAAGCAGTTCGTGCAAGCGATTCCATACGCCGGCGGCCTGGTAGTCGCGTAACCGTCGCCAACACGTCACGCCCGAGCCGCAACCCATCTCGGCAGGCAGGTCGCGCCAGCGCAGTCCGGTCTTGAGGACGAACAGGATTCTCCAGTCAACGCAGCGCGATTCGAAACCGGCAGGCGGCCTGGGTTCTTCTCGCGCCGCGGCTTGGGTCGCGGCAGCAGCGGTTCGATCAGTGTCCACAATTTGTCGTCGATGATCGGCTTGGCAATCTCCTCGGTCTCGGTTGTTCCGATGCCTGAGGTTAACAGCTCGCCGCGAAAGTTAACAGCCCCATGTGCCCTTTTTGAAACCGTCTCTAAAGATGCTCCGCACAAAACCGCTTCGTGTGTGCTTGACCGTTAAAAGGAACTGAATGCGCAGAACGCCAACCTACCAGCCCCGAACAAAGTTGGCTGGTATGCGCCGAGCGGCATTCACGGGCTGCGCGCAGCATCAGCCGCTTGTCACGCAGAACGTCGTTGACCAGTGTGAGAATCTGGGCAGCCAGCTTGTGCTTCTCCAGCAGATGACGGAATCGCAGGATCGTGCTCTCGTCGAGCAGCCGCACCGTCCAGTTGTCCAGCCTGGCGAATTCCCGGTACAGCGGCCGTTGTGCAGCGCTTCTTCCATCGCTGGATCCGACAGGCCGAAATTGCTGCAGGAAGTGGATGCGCAACATCGCCTCGACCGCGAACGGCGGGCGACCACGCTGACCTTCCGGGGCGTACGAGGCGATCAGCATGACCAGATCGGCACGGTACCACCCGGTTCATCTCGTCTAGGAATTCGCGCTTGCGCGTGCGCTTCGTCGACAAATTCAGTCCAAAGTCAGTTTGTTTCATGGGCTACATGTTCGCTTGCCCGCCGATCCTCGACAAGCACATCAGGGGGCGAACTATGCAGAGGTTCCCTTGCGAGTGACTTCGTTAAATGAGATGTTATTTTGCGACGATCAGGTCGCTGCTTAAACCGTTGGCCTTCACGAATTCCGTCCGACCCCGGCCGGTAGCGCGACCAGTTGCGGGTCCTGGGGCAGGTGTGATTTTTGGGTCCCGGAGAGGCCGGCGAGCAGGTCGAGGCACGTACGCTCGACGAGGCAGGGGGCTCGCCACGCAGACAACCAAGAATTTTGCTATGTGCTGTCAGGCGAACTGGAACTGCATTTCGAACAGGATGAGCCGACGCTGTTGCGGGCTGGCGAAAGTGCCTTGTTTTCATCGCACCGGCCGCATGCATATGTGGCGCCGGTCGGTGCCACGCTGCTCGTGGTGCTGCCCCCTTCCGGATACGTGCAACAGAAACCTGCTTTACCGTAGCGCGTCCCGGTATACCCGCAATGCCGGGCGGCATCCCGTGCTCGGCGCTCGATAGCGGGACGATGTTTTGAGAAGGCAACGTGCGCTCGAACGGCATGTGTCGCCGTTCTGCATCCCCGGGAGTCGTACCGGAGCGCGACCCGGTAGCTACGCCCCTGATCTTGATGGACTTCACGGCTTGCGGTTGTGATTTTCCACATTAAACCGTAGTGAAAATCATCACGCCGGTCTTGCGCGAAGAACATGTGCATTTTGCGAATCGATCGTGTTCGCTCGAGCGGTTCAGGCTGCCAGCAAGTATTCCGACAGCAGGAGGGCCGGCGGCTCTGCGGCGGATTTTCGTCGATTGGCCCGAACGCGGCATGCGTTCACCCGATCGGACGGTACCCGATGCTTGCGTCAGTACGGCTGCATCCGCTGCACGATCGACCGGACCTGTGCCGCATAACGATCGCGTTCGGCAGGTGTTTGCGAATGGTACGCACCGACAGCTTTCCACGTATTGCCATATTTGAGCATCATCTTGTGCAGGTGCCATGCGGCGATGTAGATGCTTGCGCACGGGTCCATCAACGTGCGCGACGTGATGCCGTAGGTCGAGAGCGCGGGCAGATGGATCGAATTGATCTGCATCAGGCCATAGTCGATTGATCCGTTAGTGTTGATCCGCTTTGCATTGACGTTGTTGTGCGATTCCTGCCAGGCCAGCGCACGCAGGATCGTTTCGTTGACGTGCTGGTACGCGGCTGCGTCGGAAAAACATTCAGCGCGAACGGAGGGCGTCAGGAATGGCAGCAGCGCCAGAAGCGCGATTGCTCGAATGACCATGCTTTCGATCGGTTGAGGTACAGGGCGACGATCGTGCGATCGGGGTAGGGGGCGGGGCGTCGTCTATCGGCCCCGCTATCCGATCGTGCCGCGTACGATATCGTGTTGACCGGCCGGTACGCGTACGCAGGTGATCGTGTCGGGCACATCTGCGGCGAGGCCGGAATCGGTGCGACGAATCGGTGCTTTACGTTACGACGTTGAGCTGCTGGTCGAGACTGCTCCAGATCCGCTTGCATACACGTCGATCCACGACGATGCAACCATCCGATATCGGCCGGGGATGAGCCGGATCGTCGGCGTGAATCAGGAAGCCGGTGCGACGATGCGTGTCCGTGTCTCCATCCGGCGTCAGGCGCATCGTACAAGCGCCTGCGTGACTATGCTCGAAAGGCGCGCTGACCGAGTAAGAGCCCGTCGGGATGGGCCCCAGGCCGATCTGGTCTTGCATGTCCGGGTTGTTTTTTCCGGCGGCCCGCCCGGAGTACCCTTGCTCGATTACGGGATCTCCGTCGTGCGTCAACCGTCCGGTTTTTTGACTGTATTGCCAGGGCATTTGTTGCCTCCTGTGCGATGGATTGATCGGGTCGCTTTGCCGGTCCGGGTCTCGAGCGGTGGTGGCGACTACGCCGAACACGTGAACAAGCGCGGCCTTGTCAAGTCGTGCGCGCGGTGCGCCATGAGTATCCCGGCCGCGGCGATTCGCGTCGTGGCGATTGCGAACGGCGTTCGTGAAAAGCGTAAGAGACGGTTTCAAAAAGGGCACATGGGGCTGTTAACTTTCGCGGCGAGCTGTTAACCTCAGGCATCGGAACAACCGAGACCGAGGAGATTGCCAAGCCGATCATCGACGACAAATTGTGGACACTGATCGAACCGCTGCTGCCGCGACCCAAGCCGCGGCGCGAGAAGAACCCAGGCCGCCTGCCGGTTTCGAATCGCGCTGCGTTGACTGGAATCCTGTTCGTCCTCAAGACCGGACTGCGCTGGCGCGACCTGCCTGCCGAGATGGGTTGCGGCTCGGGCGTGACGTGTTGGCGACGGTTACGCGACTGCCAGGCCGCCGGCGTATGGAATCGCTTGCACGAACTGCTTCTTGCGAAGCT
>NZ_NKFK01000013.1:0-3407 GCF_002223365.1 Burkholderia sp. AU6039 | reverse complement strand
CGGGTCCATGCCTGTGGGCACGCAGCACCGACACGCAAGCCACCGAGGTTGCCGTTCGCGTGGGCGTGCTCAATCGGATGGCGGAACTCGCACGTCCGCAATCCGTCTGTATCGTCTGAGTTCGTGAACAAAGGCACCACTTCGTCCTCACGCATCATTAATGCAACAACGCCGCGACGATTATGCGTTGTTCGCGAAATGTAATGCGCATGTGCAACAAATATTCTTCGCATTGCATGATCGCAATCTTCGGGAAACGAATGATATCTTCGTATCTTCTATTGACATTTGCGATGCAATTGTTACTTTGTTGGCATATCCGTTGCGCTAACCACAGTACATAGGATTGATGGAAAACGAGGATTATGTGGACGCAGATTCGACTCCAAAAAATTTAAATAGATTATTTTTTTGTGACTGCAGTTCGATGTCAATTGAGCTTGTATGATGGGGTGGCAGACGAGGTATTTGCGGGGCCCAATAGATGCACGCGATAACGCCTGATTGTAATTTTGTGGGGTCGCATCAAATAATCGAAAGGAATTTAATAAAATGGAGGGTGAATTTAGTGAGTCAAAATCGACTGTCAATTCGTAACCCGAAATGGGTAAATATAGAGGCATCCGGAGCGCTTTTCTGGTCGTGGCTGGGTCGTGGCAGTGCTGGCTTGATGCTATCCTTTCACGTAAATTACGTCTCGCAATATGAACGGCTCAGTTGTTGGTGCGTGGCCAAAGTAATCGAAAAAATATCGGCGGTAGTGGGTGTGATGGCTATTTTGGCATTATGAAATTTTGCAATTTAAATGCCATTTGATGTTTTTGTGATAAATTTATCGATAACCATTATTAATAAATCGAAAAATGATTAAACCGAAAGATGTAAGGGCTGCGGAACTCGAGGCGGAAGCAGAGCATTATTTCACCAAGTGCGAATTCCACGATGCTCTGCGTTGTCTCCAGCAAGCAATTGTAATCAGGAAAGAGAATGGAGATTGGAGTGGCGCAGGAAACTGTGCTCAAAACGTGGGATTTTTGCGTTTCGTTATCGCTGATCATGCGGGAGCAATCCGATCATACGAGGAAGCTCTGGAGTTTCGAAAACGCACCAAAGACCTTCGAGGGCAAGGCGTGACTTCTGGGCGGATGGCCGAAGTGTTCCAACAAATTGGAGAGCACGCAAAGGCAGTGGAGTGGCTGGAAAGCGCCTTGCAGTATTTTGTACGTACCAACGCCTCAAGAGAAATCAGCACGATACTCAACAATATGGCTGTCTCGTATCGCGAAATGGGTGCCGCGGACAAGGCACTGCAATGCTATGAACGATCGCTCGAGATTCGTCGGCAGATAGGTGATTTTGACGGGCTTGCAGCGACGCTACTGAATCTGTCAATATTGTACATTGATCAATCACATTATGATCGCGCTCAATCGCTTCTTGAGGAGGCCCGCGATCTTCGCAAAGAAATAGGCGACAACCGAGGCTTGGGTCGAATTGCCCTTCATCAGGGAATGCTTCACGAGGAGCAAGGAGATAATTCGTCCGCGATCAAGTGTTATGAGGATGCGTTGATTCTCGCCAAAGCAGAGGAGTCCATTCAAAGCGGGATTGACGAGGCTACTGTGTTGCTAAATCTCGCTGACGTGCTGTCAAATCAAGGGAAGGTTGACTCATCTCTTGTAAAGCTCGATGCTGCTGAGAAGCTCTTTTTCGAAGCGGGATTGATCCCTGGGATCGCTATGACTTACTACGGGCGCGGGCGAACGCTCGCCGCAGCAGGGCGATCGACGGAGGCGCTTGCTTGCTTCAAAGTAGCAAAGTCGCACTTTGAGAAGATTAATGATCGTCCGAGATTGATCTCCGTAGGTATTGCCATCGGAAACATCCTGTCTAGCTGTCGTCAACATAGGGAGGCTCGCGATGAATTTGTATCAGCCCTCGAACTACAGCAGCAGTTGTCGCGACCTCAAGACGAGGTGATCACTCAGCAATTGATTAGGCGGGAATGTGCGGCACTCGGTGACGAGACTGATGCCTGGAGTACGGTGACTGTTGCCATGGATCGACCGGGGCAGGCTATTGCTGATTCAGAATTCGACGGCGTTGCAATAGATCATATTGCTAATACTAGAGCAGGAGATTGTTCTATGCCAGACGCAGAGCCACCTGCAGGGCCGTACTCCTTACATTGAGTGCACATATGTTCTACATTGAGAGGTGCTCTGAGATTGGGCAGGCCAAACGGCACACCGATTACAATTCATTTCATCTCAAAACGCTTTATAATTAGTTTAATGAGAGACTGTTGTGGTAGTCAGAAATGGCTTGTGTAGAAAAGCAGAATTTCGCAGCTAATCAATGTCGACAATCGTGTTGCATTGCAGAGCAAGGTTGCGTTTGGTGCTCGTTTTTCGACTATGAAATGCTGATTTCAGAGTTATCGGGGATTCCAAAGGGTCTTGGAGTGAACCGGCCCGAGTTTTGTGGAGGCTCCAACTCTTGAGCGAATGGAGCCATGAACAAGAAGCCAAGCAAGTTTTCCCCGGAAGTCCGAGAGCGCGCAGTGCGCCTAGTACGCGAACAGCGTAGCGAGCACCCGTCCATGTGGGCGGCAGTCGAATCGATTGCGCCGATGATCGGCTGCACGCCGCAGACGCTGTTGGATTGGGTCAAGCGCGACGAGGTCGACCGTGGAGAGCGCGATGGCGTGAGTACGGCCGAGCGTGAACGAATCAAGGCCTTGACGCGAGGTCAAGGAACTGCGCCGGACCAACGAGATTCTCAAACTGGCGAGCGCATTTTTCGCCCAGGCGGAGCTCGACCGCCGTTTCAAGTCCTGAAGGCCTTCATCGATCAGCATCGCGACACCTTCGGGGTCGAGCCGATCTGCAAGGTCTTGTGGATTGCCCCGTCGGGCTACTGACGCCATGCAGCACAACTTCGCGATCCGTCGAAACGCGATGAGCTTTTGCAACCGGAGATCAAGCGTGTCTGGCAGGCCAGCATGCAGGTCTACGGCGTGCCGAAGGTCTGGAAGCAGATGAACAGGGAAGGCATTGCGGTGGCACGCCGCACGGTCGGACGGTTGATGAGGCTGCAGGGCTTGCGTGGCGCAGTTCGCGCTAAGAGACGGTTTCATAAAGACTGGTCGGGCCGCCGAAGGGTATTCCAGCAGATCAGGCAGCAACCGAGTTTGAGGAACGCGCCGTGAATGTCAGCACGGCGCTCGAAACGAATACGGAGACGACGGAAGTGATGCAGCCAGGCGTGCGTGCGCTCGACGACCCAGCGATATTTGCCAAGGCCGCTGCCATGTTCGGTACGGCGCTTGGCGATCACCGGCTCGATACCGCGATCGCGCAACGCGCGTCGATGTCGCTCGGAGTCGTAACCGCGATCGGCGTAGA
>NZ_NKFK01000012.1:0-5556 GCF_002223365.1 Burkholderia sp. AU6039 | reverse complement strand
ATTGGCACGGCGCGCTTGAACGGCCTCGATCCCGAGGCGTATCTCGCCTACGTGCTCGAGCGCGTCGCTGACCATCCGATCAACCGCATCGACGAGTTGTTACCGTGGAACGTGGCGTCGTCGCTGCCCTCTACTGCCCACGTCGAGCCTATCCGATAGCATCGCGCTCCCGTCGTCAACGATCTACGCTACGGTGCTGGTCGAGTGCTTACAAACATGCCGACGAAATCAAACTGGAAATGGCGAGCCGTATGATGGGTAGCGGGCCTGATACGATGCGCGACAGACTAGGGGACGCAAGTCGCCTCACGGCGTCACCGGCGCTGAGGTGCATATACGAGACGCTCGACGCCGCACCAACGATGATCGTCGACCGGCCGGTCGCACTCGACTGCGAGTTGACCGCCGCGACGTTCGGGTTGCGCCGCAGCCGCGGAAACCGAATATATGCCGATGTGCCGCTTACCGCGCTGGTCGGCCTGTTCCATCGGACCTAGGCGACCGCCGCGGCCACCTGGCGGTCGCTGCTGGACGGCCTGCACGGCAGAGGGTGGAGCATTGAAACGCTGGCGTACTTCGAATCCGGGATCGGCGACGCGCATTTCCCCGCGCTGCGGGCGATATCACGTTATCGATGCCCACCGCTTAGGCTGAGCAAAACACTACGCTAGCAGTATTAGTGAACATTGCTAGCACTCCTTTGGGCGCGGCTAGCATTGATTGTGAACTCCTACATTTGCCGACAAAATCCCGCTGCGGGTCGAGAGAGCGCACCCAGTTCCGAGAAGGGTCGTTCGGGACCGCCGACAGTGAATGGCAGGAAAGCGCCCCGCACTCCTTTGGTGAGTTGATGGACCGTCGTGCGCCAGTGGTGCCTTATTACCCGGGGGCGAGCGCGTTCAGGCCAGTTGTTGGAGCGTTTGGTCGCCCTTCATGCGCCGCACCTCGATGACATAGCGTGCGATGTCCGGTATTTGACCATCCACCACGATCTCGACCACTGGCTTGGCGGGACCTCCGCGGGCATTGACCGGATAATCCTGGATTCGCTTGAACACATCGATCCCCCTCGCATGAGGCATCGGAAAGGTGTTCCCCGAATTCATGTGGCACAACCAGAGGCTTGGAGCGTACGCACGGATGAATGGGCCGCTGTTAATGGTCAACACATCATGTTCGAGATGTCGGTAATCCCGCGCCCCGAGCAGGCGATGCAAGCGGTGTTCTTCCGCCCAGAAGAAGACCTTGCCATTAATGAGCCTGTACCAGGCTTCCGGCGTGGTTCCGTCTATCAGGGCCCGTGCCAAGCGTTCGGGAGGCATCGGCTTTTGATCCCGCAGCACAATTTCGCCTGGCGCTTGAGGAAGCACAGCCATCTTGCTGGTCCGTTGAACGGTCTCATATTGGCCGCGAGCCTGGCCGGTGACGCCGAAGTGGTCCAGTACAGCTGAGGCCGACATCAGGCCGCGGTCTCGGATACTGGGCCACGTATCGGCTTCTGCCATATGAAAGATTCTTGGATAAGCGTCAATCAGTTTTTCTATTTCCACGAGGTATCCGACGTGTTGAGCGGGCGGTCCAATTCCGACGGTCGATGACGGAGCGAAGATCGTTCGTTCCGTCAGGCTCTCGCGGGAACCGGGTGTTGATGAGCGAAACCGGAGCTTGTGCCACGCGCTCCAGTTCTTCCACGAACTTGATGGTGTCTTGAGTGAGCTGCTCGAAGCGGCGGGCCTTGCTGTTGCTCGCGTCGATGTAGTCCGCGAAAGTGAGGACGATGTCGGTGGGCGCATTGAGTGCACAAGCCTTGCGGAACTGGTCCCATTCGAACCAGCCCACACGCCGTTTGCGCTTGGTGGTGGAGGTCTTCTCCGCCTTATTCAGAGCTTCACGGTCCAAGCCCGCTTTTTCAGCAATAGCATCAAAGGTTGTGCCGTGCTTGAGCGGCCCCGATGTGTGTCCCTGGTCCCCATCGGGATCACCCACGCGGATAGGCATGGGGCGAATGACCACCAGGATCTTCCGCACCCGACTCGGTGAGATGCCTGCCTCGGCCAAGCAGCCCGCTACATTGGTGTCGCGCGAGGTTACGAACGGGTAGGTGCCGTGGAACAAACTGAGGCCGCTGCCTTGTGTTCCCTCAAGCAAGATAGATCGTCCGTTGCGGTAGGCCTCTTCGAGGCGATCGGCTGTGCGGCCATGGTAATGACCCTCTGTTCCCACATAGGGTCGAAGCTCAGGGATGTCGCGTGCCAGACGAACGCTGGGCTTACCGCGCTCCAGAATCCGCCTCGCGGTTGCCGCTCCGCTGCCGCTACCCGTCGAAGCAATTGTGCCTACCAGATGTTTGCCTTCAGCTTCTCGGTCGGCCGGTTCGATGATGGTGGCCTGAGGGTCGATGAATAAACGATCTGCCGTGAGCCCGCAATCGGCGATCTCCTTGAGCAATCCAGGCAGCCAGATCGTCATCCCCGGTCCGAGTAGGAGCTTCGCTTTGACGTCACGGGCGCCGGACGGGATGTGGTGGTATGTGTAGGCGCCATCAGCACTGGCGACGGTATGGCCGGCATTGGGGCCGCCGACGCGCACCATGACATCGTACTCACGAGCTAGATAGGAAACGACGTTGCCTTTGCCTTCGCTGCCATATTGACCACCCACGATGACGTCGACACAGCGCACGTCGGGCGGGGTGTAGAGGTGTAGACGGGCCGCAACGCGCACCAGCGTATCTTGTGCGTCGGTGCGGGTCGTTGAGATTCGCACGTCCGCGTCATCCCTCAGCGCAAGGATGTCCGATTGCTCTTTGAGATGGTCAATTGCCTCATAGGGCGGGGCACCTAACTGTTGTCCGTCGGTCGATGCGTAGCGGGAGAGCAGCGTCTCCTGGCTCGCATATAGGTGCACATGAACGAGACTTGGCCCGAAGTGCTTGCGAAACTCCGCAACCTGGTTCGGATCGGTGACATGGTCGACGACGACTGGCTGCTCGGAGGGAATCCCCTTAAGGCCAGCAAGGACGCCCAAGACGACCCACCGGGAGTGGGTGTCGACATTTTGCTTCAAACCTTGCTCAATGAGGTGCTGTCGGTCGGCGGACGAGGGGGCGAGTTCTAGCTGGGCCGCTAAGAGGTCCCGGGTGCGAACCACAAAGAAACCGAACTCCTTCTCCAGCAAGGTCGCGAGACCAGTTTTGCCGCTGCAGGTTTTGCCACTGATAATGACGATCTGGCGGTTACTCATGCTTTGACTCTCCAGGCTTTCATAATGCGCTGGGCGATGTCTGCTGGTGATAGTGCAGAGGTATCAAAGGTGTGGTCGGCAACGCTGCCGAGGGATCTCGCAGTGATCTCGTTTGAGTGAGCGATCACCTCTGCGTACGGTGTGTCTCCCGGCTTGGCGCGTTCGTTGTAGCGCTGCTCAAGCACTGCTTCGGGCGCGGTGAGGTGGATATGTCGGATATGTGGGCCGAAGCGGTGCCGGAAATGCAGCACCTGTCGAGGTTTTCGAACAGCGTCGAGAAGCCAGTTCGAGTGTTCGGGAGCACGATCGACCGTTGGAGTGGCGACTTCGTCGACGATCCAGGTGAAGTCGGTTTCGTCGTCCAGCCGGTCGCCTAACTCCTGCAGCTGATGTTTTTCTCCGTCGGCTGAGAGCGATTGCCCGTAAGACCGGAGGTAGCCGCTGCTGCTAATGCGGCGAAATTGAAAGCTGTCTTCCAATTCTTTGGCGATAGCCGATTTCCCGGCGCCCGAGGCGCCGCTCAACAAAAGCAGTTTTTCCATCGCACCGCCCCCCGAGGCTGTAGCCGCTGGCATTGCTGTTTTTTGAGTCAGCAAGATAGCTCGGACGAAGATCCGAGGAAATAGGATTATTTACTAATAATTTGTAGAGCTTTTCCAACAAAATACATTGGGGTTTTTGCTAGTCGTGCCGGATACTCGGCTACCTATATTGGTCCGCATAATCGGCGCGAATTCGGTGAGCTGGTCGCCGGGCGCTCGCCGGGCAAAAACGGTAGTTCGCGCAGTTCCGATCAATGTCCGACCGAAGCGGCCAATTGCTGCAATCGGACGAGTATGCGATCTGCTCTTCGGTGAACTTGCTCTTCTTCACGGCATGACCTCCTGGTCTCGATGACAACGTCATGCCAGAATTTTCCACCTCCAAATGGGATGGTTTTGTGGGCTAGGGTCATCCGGACGCATGCCGCGCGGCAGCAGTTCGTCGACGACGTCAAGCAGACTTCGCATGCGAGGCGTGTCGATCGAAGTGTCGCGTCCTAGTGTTGACGAGACACCAGCCGTCGTGCGGTGGGAGTGGGAGCGTCGGTGCGGTCGTCGGCGTCGAGGCAGCAGGGAGGGCGGCATAGCGGGGTGGATTCGCATTGTTCTGGGCCGGTGCGTGACTCTACCGCCACGCTCTGCTGCCCATAAGCGATCGCGATCGCTCGCTCACGCTGGCGTCGGCAATCCGTCACCAGCAGGGCATCCTCAGCCGCTTAAGACACCGCGCGTGGGCCGTTATCGGATTCGTCCGAGGGTGCGGGAGTTGGCTCCGACAGACACAACGATCGTCGGCACGCGCGCGCGGACGCACACACTATTCGGGCGCGCGGTCCCATCATAAATGTCGCGTCTCTAATAACTCTGCTTAGCGGCTTTGCGTTTATTACCAGAAATCCCTAAGAATCTACTTTAAGCCCCGATCGCACGGGCCTTCACCACCTAGCACTTACCTTCGGAGCCGTCATGGCACAAACTCCGGTTGATGTTCGACAGCTGCTGACCGCCACGGCCGCGAGCCTGTGGGCGACGTTCCTCGACAGTTCCGCACATGCTCGGCCAGACCACAGGGGCGGCCCGCGCGAGGCGCGCGTGCGGCAGTTTCTGCGCGAGCGCCTGCCGGCGAAGTGGGGTGTCACGCACGGGCACGTGTTCCGTGGCGATGTCACGTCGCCCGAATTCGATGTCCTCGTGTACGACGCACTCAACTGTCCGGGCTGGACGCTCGACGCGGGCGACGATCCGCGGCGTCTTGTCCCGCTGGACGCGGTGATCGGTGTTATCGAGGTCAAGTCTACGCTTGATTACCGCACACTTGCGGCGGCCGTCGACAAGCTTGCGCAGCTGGATGCCGCGCTCGCCGCAGAAGCTGCCCAGAACGGTCCCGCCGAGTACGCACCGTTTCGGCATGTCTTCGCGTACCGGCTTGATCCCGACGATGACTTTGACGGCTGGGGCAGGCCCGCCTATGCACTCACGCGGTACGCGGGAGCCCATACCCAGCCGGACGGGATCTTTGTGCTCGACAGTCACTTCTCAGTGCGGGTGAACGGTCACGGCATCGCCCATGCTTTCGGGCTGCATCGCGGCCAGACACCCCGGGAGATCTGGAATTCCACGTACGACCTCCAGAACGAGTCTATCTGACCCGCCCCCGGTTTTAGTCCGAACTGCAGTTAGAGTCCGAGGTTAAAAACTGCTGCTTTGCATCGTGCGCCCGCGCGAACTGCACCGGCGTCAGATAGCCGAGTGAACTATGAGGCCGCTCGGT
>NZ_NKFK01000052.1:0-15566 GCF_002223365.1 Burkholderia sp. AU6039 | reverse complement strand
TCACGAACTCAGACGATACAGACGGATTGCGGACGTGCGAGTTCCGCCATCCGATTGAGCACGCCCACGCGAACGGCAACCTCGGTGGCTTGCGTGTCGGTGCTGCGTGCCCACAGGCATGGACCCGTGAGCGTCTTGAACCGGTACATCGCGTTCTCGGCCAGCGAACGACGGTGATAGCCGCTTTGTTGCTTCCATTCGCGCCGGCTACCTTGTTCAATCGCATCGATTGCCTCGTTGCGCTGAGCCCCGCCGGGCGTGGCCGGTGGCCAGTGAACCGCACCTTCACGAGGCGGAACCGAGGGCGCGGCGCCGCGCGCGGTGATTGCCTCGTAGCAAGCCTGCGTGTCGTACGCGCCATCGCCACCGATCGTATCGATGGGCTCGTCGGCCGGGATCTGATCCAGCAGTTCAGGCAACACTTCGCCGACCGCGACGTCCTGGTGCGTCATGAGCGCAGCGCGCAGCTGGCCGGTGTTCGCGTCAAGCGCGAGATGCACTTTGCGCCATGTGCGGCGCTTGGAGTAACCGTGCTGGCGAACCTTCCACTCGCCTTCGCCGTAGACCTTCACGCCAGTACTGTCGATCACCAGATGCAGCCGCTCGCTACTGCGCACGACCGGCAGCTTTACCAGCAGCGTCTGGGCGCGACGTCACACGGTCGTGTAGTTCGGTACCGGCAAATCGGCGAAAGCCAGGTCACGCAGGCTTTGTGCGAAGCCTTGCACGGCACGCAACGGAAGATGGAAAACGGTCTTCAGTCCGAGCAAGGCCTGAATCAGCACATCGCTGTACAGCCGCGGACACCCCCGCGTGGGCGCGATGTCGGGCAGGTTCGCAAGAGCGTCGTCGTCAACCCACATCGTGATGTTGCCTCGGTTGATCAGGCCGGCGTTGTATGCCGCCCAGTTTCTGACACGGTATTTCGCCTTCGGCTCCTGCGTCCCGCTCTTGTCCTTGCGCATGTTCTCGCACGCAAAGATCGAGAATCTACGAAGGATGCCGAATTGTTAACAGAGGCATCGCTCAGGCTGTTGTGCGCAAACGTCATCGCCACGGGTGGGATTAATGCAACAACGCCGCCAGGAGTCACTCATGGAGCGATCCCGACGATCAAATCGTTTTCCGGATGACGGACATGGTTTTCGTTCGAGCCATCTTCGGATGACTTCGCAACGAAACCGGAATGTAATGCCCCTTCGCACCGGAAAACGAAGCGTTTGTAAAAAACACGAATCTTTCCGATGCGGTGGCATGGTTTGCCTTGCACGGGATGAAAAAGCAGACATGCATTGATCATCCGTTGTCACGGTTGGGACGCGCGATGCGAGCGGAATAGATTGGGGGAAGTCGATGTTCAAAGGAATCTCTGACGCACTACGAAACATTGATCGAACGATTGATCGGGTCGTCAACGAGGTACGTATCGGCTCGCAGTCGCGTCCGATGCAAGGTCCATTGGGTCTGCTGTCTGCGCTCGCGTCACAAGCGCGCGGCATGTCTGCCGGCACTAGCCAGCCACGGCGCCGCCCGCTGCCTGATTTGGCGGCATATCAATGGCGTTCCGGCCCGGCACCTGTCCGGTCTTATCCGACCGAACCAGCTGCGAGTCCGGCGCATCTGTTCGGCGGCCCCGTTTTTCCATTCGCGCGGGTCCCGCCGTCCTTTCAACCCGTGGCCGAACGCATGCCCGTGGGCTGGCATCGGCCTGCAGTTCACGTTTCGGGAACGGCATGGTCACCGCCGCCGGCGTTCCGGCCAGGTCACGCGTCAATCGTCGAAGGACGTCACCTGCCCACCGTACCGCGGCCAACCGCATCGGGCCACGCAGCAGTCATTCAACAGAGGCGACGAGGCTTTGGCGATCTTCAACCTCCTGCCAGCCCGGGGGAGGCCAATGCACAGTTGCGTCTCGCGCTTGAACAGAGTCGCACGGAGGCCTTGCTGAAGAGTCTGCCCGTCATCGACGAGCATTTCGACGCGGCCGCGACTGCCGGCGGGACGAGCTTCACCGACTGGGAAGATCTGGGCGCCGACATGCAGCGGGTCTATCCGGACAAGCTGGCGTACTACCGGGAAGTCATCGTCAGGCAGACGACTACGTCGCACATCCAAAGCGCGCTCGCTCGGGCAGGAATGCGATCCATACCCAATGACGGCATGACGAATGGCGGCCGCAATAACTGCTTTCTGATTTCGCTCTTGCAGCATGCGACGGGCGACTTTCGCTCGTCGCACTCGGCCCGAGTCGATCAGTATCGCAGTATCCTGAGCGCCGCTTCGCACCTCGATCTCGCCGGAAACGAGAAAATTTCCACGGGTAGCAAAGCCGCGCGTGCGTTGGTCGATCTGATCAACGGCGATCCGGATGTCCAGCCGAAACTGCGCGTCGAGGTCATGTCGGAACTGAACGGGGTCGTTCACCGGGACCGCCTCGGGTCCGAAGCGATGAATGCGCGTACCGTCGTCATCTGGGACAAGGGCGGCCATTTCGAGGCCGTGGCCTGAACGCTGATACCGCTTTTGGATGATCATGTGGGCCACATATCACCGTCCTCGACGATGCGTTCACCGCCTAATCGAGCGAATCGGCGAGCGCCTGCCTGAGTTCATCCCGGAGCGTGCGCGAGCGTAGCGTCTTTATCCTGACCAGTGCGTCTTCCATGAGTCTCTGATGGTGCCGTCGCGGCTGACTGCCAATTGCCGTCATGAGCGCAACCAGCGGAGCGCGCCGGTATCTGTCCGGCAGTTTGTCCATGATGTCGCCCAGAACGGCTGAAAAGGGTGGCGGATTCAACGGAATGGTCCGGCAAGCGAATCCGTTCGGCCGCTCTGTGGCACCCCCGACATGCTGTATGTCGATCACGGCTGCGACTTATCGAGTCTACACCTCGATCAGGTCGCCGCCGAGCTGCGTATCGAACTGGTCTATTCGGCGATCGGCCGGCCTCAGGGGCGCGGGAAGGTAGAACGGCTGTTCGGCACGCTGAACACTGAACTGCTTCCGGACCTGCCCGGCTATCTTTGGGGTGGCAAGCCTGCCACGTCACCCAGACTGTCCCTGTCGGAACTCGATGCCGCAATCGGCACTTTTATCATCGGCACCTATCATGGGCGCGTGCATGGGGAAACGGGCGTGATGCCCCTGCGAGCGTGGCTGGGTGACGGCTGGCTGCCTCGCATGCCCGACAGCCTCGAAGCGCTTGACGAGCTGCTCGTGATGGTCGCCAAACCTCGTGTCGTTCATCGAGATGGCATCCATTTCCAGGGGTTACGTTATCTCGATCCGACGCTTGCCGCCTTCGTCGGCGAACCGGTCACGATCCGCTACGACCCGCTACGACCCGCGTGATCTCGCCGAAATCCGGGTGTTTCACCGCAACCGCTTCTTGTGCCGCGCGATCTGTCCGGAGCACGCCGGACAGGCGCTGACGCTGAAGGACATCCAGTCGGCCCGTACCCAGCATCGCCGCTCACTGAGCAAGCGCATCAATGCGCGGCTGACGCGCGTTGCCGATTTCCTGCCGGATCAGGCGCGCCGTTCTCAACAACCACCGGGGACACTCCCGCCAAATCACCGAGGCTTCGCACCTACCGCGAAGGCAAGGAATGACGGCCGGTTCCTCCGGGCGGCGTGGCAAGCCGTTCATCGTCACGGCCGAGTACCGGCGGTTCAGCGAATTCGCGGTTGCCGTGCGCCGTCACCGCTATATCGGCCTGTGCTACGGACCGGCCGGAGTCGGGAAAACGCTGTCTGCCAGACGATATGCGCACTGGGACCTCGCCGAGCCGTTGCTGCTGACATGGGGACCGCGCGATCGCTCCGACGCCAGGGTCTATGCAGCGCTGGCCCGGTCGCGAGCGGTGTTCTATACACCGACCGTCGGCGGCCTGCAGACCGAGTTCCGCAAGGAAATCAAGCTGCTCAGTGATCGCGTGAGTTGCTGCATCGATCAGGCTGTTCGCACCGGGCCTGTCAGGCCTGTCAACGCGGATCTGGCTCGCGCGGAACTGTTCATTCTTGACGAGGCCGAGCGCCTTTCCACGTCGGCGCTTGAGTACGCACGTGGTCTCGTCGACCGGGCGAACATTGGCCTGATCCTCATCGGCATGCCCGGAATCGAGAAGCGCATGGCGCGCTATCCGCAACTCTTCAGTCGTGTGGGTTTCGCCCATCACTATCGACCGCTCCAGAACGATGAACTGACGTTTGTACTCGGCCGTCACTGGCGACGACTTGGGCTCAGCATGGACGAGGCTGACTTCACCGACAGCCGGGCTATTGCGGCAATCGTACGAATCACGGGTGGAAACTTTCGTCTGCTGCACCGGCTGTTCATGCAGATCGAACGCATCCTGCGCATCAACGAGCTGACCGTGATCACCGAGGAAGTGATCGATGCGGCTCGCAGCACGCTGGTCATCGGCGCCACATAGCGCTGAAAAAACACCGCCATTTGTCGCTGAAAGTCACAGGCAAAGGCCGATACAGGAGAAGAACTGGTTGCGTCGGCGAATCAAGCGTGGCGAGCCGCAGATCGGGGATGACTCGGGCGAATGTCCCTGTTGCCATCGGATGCAGAAGAACAAATGGCACGCGCACATCGACAATCGGCGGTGCGGATACTCGCGAGTTCGGATTGCAGGACACAGCTTCGCATCAGCCGAATGATCAGTCGCATCGATCCAGTGCCAGCAGGTGAATCGGACCACATGCGATCGACCCGATTGGGTTCTATCCGACTGCGTCGTCACCGCGGCGAGGCATTTGAATCATTGTTCGTCAGATAGCCGTTCGCGATCGCACATGGCCGCGCCGTTGCAATATCGAATCGACACGACAATAAAACAGGAATCCATATCATTTTAATTTAATCGACGATCTTCGTGAAGGCCATGAAAGTTTCATGTCCAGCCGCGATAGTGGCTGTACTCCATCCACTATCTGATCGATCCAGAGCGATGTCGACTCGTGCCCCCGACGCATTATCCGCCCCGCCGCCAATGTATTCGGCGGCGGAAACGGCTGATACGCCAGCCATTGCACCGTCGACAGCAGAGAACACCGACGCGGGTCGGGATACCGGCGTCCTCGCAGCGCTGAGATCCGGCGTGACGTCGCGCGCACGATCGGTCGCCAATGCTTTTGCTCGCCCGAAGCGAGTGGACCTTCCGATGGACTTTACGGCGCTGTCGATGCTCACCGTCGGCACGAAAGGCCCGCTGGTCCTGCCGCACCATACGAAAGCACCGTCCAGGAAGGTCGTTGTCCCGCCGCCGGCATTATCCGAGGCGACGAATGCTGCGTTGCTTGCCGACGCGTCTCCGAAGCGCGCAATGCGCAAACCGGTGCGGTCGATGCAGAAGGCGCTCGGCGGTTTTCGGGCAAACGCTCCCGCTGCGGCGCTAGCCGAGGTCCATACCGACGATTTCGATGCGGTTGCCGGGACGGCACACCGATGCTTCGCGGGCAACGACGCCGCTGGAATCGACCGTCTCGTCGCCGATGTCAGGCAGGCCGCCGCACCGGGCGTGTCGGCACAGCAAAGCGAATTGCTGATTGTTGCACTTTCCGAGGCGACGTCCGCACATTCGGGGCTTGCCAGGCGCGTGTTGCTTCGCATGCGGCAGGGCTTGACGATTCAGCCGCACCAGACGCGGGGGGCGGGGTTCATCGACAATCGTCTCACGGCGCTTGCATGGAGAACGGCGCAGAAGCTCGCCGCGACGACGCATGGTTACGAGTGCGCGCGGGCACTGGCCGGCCGGAACTGGCCGGCCGGGGACAGTGGGGCGCGGTACGCTCCACGGGTGTGGCTGCAAGCCGCCGATCATCTGGTCGACTCGACGCGGTGCGAGGCAGATCCGGCCGCGATCGACCGTATGGCGCAGTCATTGGCCGACGATGCGTCGGCTACGCCTCGAGCTCATGCTGCATGGATCGTGCGTGCAGCTTCGCAGCTGTGGAGGATCGGGAGCGCCGACGGAATGAGCGCAGCGGACAAAGGCGCATTGCTCGCTGGGCGCCAGGGCTACTTCATGGACGGACCCGGGACGCCGTTAGCCGCGACGAGGAGCCGGATGGCACACTTTCTGAATCATACGATTCCGTACGCCACCTCGGATCACGTCGATCCGGTTCCCGATGAACACGGCGATGCCATACCCGTTGCGTCGAGGCGCTCGAAGATGGCCGCCGCGATCCGGCCGTTCGGGTATCGGAAAAGCGCTGTCGCCGCGATGCGCGACGGCGTGCAGGGCGCAAGCCTCGGCACTTGGGAAAAGGACAAAAAGCTGCTCAACGACGCAATGCGCGACGTCTTCGTTGCACTGGACGAGCGCGTCGTTGCCCGCGACGACCGCACATCGGGCAGCAGAAAGCTGATGAAGGACAGCCATGCGATTCACCTGATCGTCGGCGCGGCCGAACGCGCCGTCCTTGCGGAACTCTCTCGCACAGGGGATGGCGCGTCCAGAGAAGATCGCCAGTCCGTCGAGTACGGGATGAAGTTCAACGACGACACGATCGGGCTCATCGCCGAGCGTGTCGTGCACACACTCGACGATACGACGATCGAGCGTCTCGCCCGGCTTGGCGGGCAGAATGCCGGTAACCGCGACGCGTCGAACGATGGCCGCCCAACCCCTCGTGAAGCGCGCGTGCGCCGGCTGCTCACTGCGTTGCGCGACCAGCTCGCGACGGCCGACAGCAGTCTGCGCGCCCGCGCCCGCATGCTCAAGCGCGTGCGCAAATACCTGATCGGCGGATCGGACGTGCTGGATGCAGAAAAGATCGCGCTCTGGCGCAGGCGTATCGGCGATGACGTGCCTGCCGACGTGAGCCGCCAGGTAGATGCGATCGACCGGATTGCGCTGGGGAAGGCGATCACGCCGCGCGGCACGAGGACGGATGATTTTCGCGATGCGGGCGACCGGATGATCGACACGCTTGAAGGCAGCGGCAAGGTGGTCTTGACCGACGGTGGCGTAGTGGGCGCGAGTACGCGCGGCATCAGCGCGGTCGCCGCGTCGTTCCCGTGGCTGGTGCCACGGCTCAACCTGAAGGCGTCGCGGGGACGTCAATCGGTACTCGAGTTCAGCCGGAGTACGGCCGCGTACAAGATCAGCTTCGGTACGCAGCGCCGAAACCACTACGAGGCAGGTGGCGGCGTTCAGGTGGGGCACAACATTCAGATCGCGCGCGGCGCGGGAAACGTCGATATCGGGCACGAATGGGACGATGCGAGCCAGCGCACGGTCGATCTTAGCATTGCCCGCCGCCTGAATGCCGACGGCGACGCGTACGACGACCGCGCCGCCAGGACGCAACTCAAGGCGGTCAACCGATATCTGTTTGACAACGCGGGCCGCGGTAAAAGCGAACGGACGCTATGGAACGAGCTCGGTAGTCGTTTTTTCGACAACGACGCATTCACGGTTTCTTGGAATAACCAGCACAGTACATTGCGGCAGGTCGATGCCACCGTCGATATTCGAGCCGGAGTCAAGATCGGCGCCGGCCAGTATTCGGCGCGGGCGAACGGGGTAGTTGGGGGCACGTATCGATGGGTGCGCCGCGCGGAGCTGGATTCGGTCGATGAAAGCGGTCAGACCAGAATCGAAGGGCATCGGGTCGGCAGCGGTCATCGGGTTGGCGTTCACGTGGACGTGAGCAGCAGCGTCGGCGATCAGCAGAGCCTGCAGGAGGACGCGTCCGATCCGACCGACGTGGCGACCGTGTCGATGCTCACCCCCAATATCATCGGGCTCCAGTTAGCGGTGCACGATTCGTTCCACCAGGCAAAAGCGACGCTCGCGCGCGAACGCGGCAAACTGCAGGTTCGTTCGTCCAACGCAGACATCGAATTCGCGAACTTCGATCAATACAAGCGGGCATTGCGCGGCGACCCCGCGTGGATGCTGGCCTTCGGGGCGACGCCCGGGGATCCGATGCCAACGGCGACGGAGCACTACGAACGGGTACTCGCAGCGGGTAGTGAAAAAATAGAAAAGTACCTGTCCCATATCGCGGAGAACCGCGTGCCGAACTTGCGCTTCGTCCTGAGGCGACGCCTTCGCGAACACGCGGCGAGCGAAGCCGACCTGCTCGATGATAGGATCACGTCATTGAGCGCAAGTCGTCGCAGCGAAGCGCGCACACATGAAATCGAAAGGCTGCGTGATCGGCGTGATGCGCTGCTCAAGCGCGTGGATTCGTGGATGCCGACGGAACTTCTGACGATACAGACGTGTGACCGGCAAGTCACCGCCGGGCTGCGGTTTGGTATTCAGATCGCGGCACAGAAAGGCGCACGCGGCGAACGTGAGGTCGCGGCACTGAAGCTTACGCCGCGCGAGGCGGATCGGCTCGATCTGAACTGGCCGCGGCACGACGTGCCGCGGGTGTGAGGGGCGACATCTTCCTGGTTGCTGGGAGGGGTATCCGTGAGTTTGACTGGAACATGGGCGAAACAGCGCTGGATTCGGCACCGCCCAGTCTTGCGGGAGGTCGAAAGGCGAAAGAACCCGGCGCGGGATCTGGATGAGCGTCACTCACTCCGGAACAGGTGTGTTATCGCTGCCGCAACGATTTCGGTGGGATGGATGCGGCCGATACGTGCGGGCTCGAGGGTCCGGCATCGGGAAACGAGCGGTACAGGCGCTCGATCGGAGCACGGACCTGCGGGGTGAGCGGCGCGACGTTCAGGTTGCGCTGATGCCACGCGAGGCGAGCGCCGGCGCGTGCATCGGCGCCCTCACGTGAAGCAGTGGTTGCGCGCAAACCCCGGGAGCACTTAGAGACGCGGCCTTTTCGTCGGCACCGCACCTTCCGGGTTTTCCGTGCGATGCGCGGTATGGCGTACCTGCTTGATGAGTTCGTCGATTGCCGTGCGCACCGTACCGTAATGCCGCGAATCAAGCTTTTGTTTTGCGGCGGCGTCCAGTTGAGCCTCCATACCGTCAAGGGCCGCTTTTCGCTGGTTGGGCGGATTGGACCAGAAATAATCTTGCCGAAACCTGTCCAGCGCGCTTTGCTCGATCCCAAGGCGGGCACCGACCTCCACCAGATCCTCCGATATCTCCAAAGAACCCTTGTTTTGCGCTGAACCCGCGCGCATGAATTCCCCGATGTAGTCCAGGACGACATCCTGCACATGAAAGGGTCGCGCAGGCCTCCGCAAGCCTTGTCCGGATTCGTCAGGTCCAGGGCTGCCGATCGTTGCACGAGGCGCGGAATCGGCCGGGCGATCGTGGTCCGACGCGCGCACACGATCTGTCGGTTCACCAGGCCGGTGTTGTTCGGCAAGCATTTCCAGTTGTTCGTCTGCAACACGCAGCGCGTTTTCGTGCCACGCGCTTGTCGGTGAAGTCTGCGTTTGCTCTTCCGCTTTCCGACGGATGCTTGCTTCGAGGGCCGCTTGCGCATTTTCGTGCCTGCTCTGCGCCGAGGCGAGCGAGCAAGCGTGACGAGGCGTCACGCCACCGAAGTGCCGTGCGAGTTCGATTGCATGTTGCGTTGTCACGAGATTGGCCCCGGCCATCTGCACGTTCGTTTCCGCAATTTTTCGTGCGTGCTGCCTCAAATCAGGCCTGGATGACGCGGCCAGCCTGGACTGGATGTCTTTGAGGAATGCCGGCTTCTCGGGCAGTGGCGGCGGTTCCGCCGTCGGTGTCGCAGGTCGTCCGTCCGTGCTCGCATTGCTCGGCTCCGGCGATGCAGACCGGCTGGAGGCGTTCGATGTACTGGGCGATGACGAGGGAGAGATGCGCGGCATGGAGTCGTCCGTTGGTTGATGAGAGCCCGCGTGCCGACGCATCGACACTTTTGGCACGTGTCTCCCGGATGCGAGGTCATGATCCGCTTCGTTCGCCGCGCTGTCCTGCCGAGTGCGAAACGATGTCTGGCTGAGCGACGCAGTAGCAGCATGAATTTCCGACGCTGCGACATCTCTGGCTCGTCCGCGAGACGCTTCATCATTTGACGAATCGCTTCGGTTGACACTTCCGGGACCATCCGAGAAATATCAGCAGCCGTTAGAGAGGTGCCGTGAGCCAGTATTGCCGAATACCCCATCAGTAACTCGGTTCGTGACCGCGGCTCGCGCCCAAGCAGGATCCAACTGAAGCGTGTCGCACTATCAATCTCGAGGATGATCTCGGGAAATTGGCCTGGCGGATGCCGTTCCGATCGAGTGCGACGGCGTGATGCTGGCCTTTACCGACATCGACGCCGACGAAGACATCGACGGCATCACGTTGTTGTGTGTCTTGCATCGCAGTTTGTGCAGAGTGAACGGATTGGCCTGCAACAACGGTGGCAAGTCTCGGCATCCACGTTACGGACGGCGTCGGGATATCCCGGCCAAACCCCTATCAGCGATCACCAGCCACCCACCAGGCCCGGTGACACCCCCCCCCGGATCATGACTGCGACTGGGGGCGAGAATCATGCCGGGCCTGGCTGGCCAAAGCCCCGATTATCGGGGCGTGAAGATAGTAACGGGGCGCCCGGGCACGAGCACGCAGGAGCCGGATCGGATCAGGGAACTGGAGCGGGAAGTGCGTGAGCTCCGGCAGGTCAACGAAATCCTGCGTAAGGCGTCAGCGTATTTCGCACAGGCGGAGCTCGACCGCTGACCGAAGTGAGGTGCCCTCAAGAAACGGATTTTTACGTACGTTAAGCCCAAACATAGCCGCCGATGCGACGAGATTAGTCCGCCTCACGTTTCAAATTGCGGGAGCCAAATGCCTCGGCGAACTGGTGGGAGCGCTTGAGATCGTCGCTGCGGAGATACATCGAGGTCGTTGCGATCGACGCGTGGCGCAGGTTGTCGCGCACAGCCGTGAGCTCGGCACCGCGTGCGAGTGCATGACTAGCGTGAGAATGCCGCATCCAGTGCGGGCTCGCGCGGCGCAATTTCTCGGCAAGAACCGGGTGCTCGTCCTGAATTTCCTCGGCAACGGTTAAGAAGAAGCGGCGCATCACACGCCACAGGCGGGCTGCGACTCGCTTATCTCGAGATCGAAATGGCAGATGCGTTGAAGCGCGTATCGGATCGAGTCGGGCACGCGTTTCCAGCCGGACTCGTTGCGAGTCAATTCGATACCCTCGAGTCGCCGGTCGGCGAGAATCGTGTGCTGCGTTTGCTCGGCTGCGACCGGAAGGAGCGGAATCTTGCGTCGGTCATTCGATGGCTGCATGGAACGATGGACGCCATCGGCACGTGACGAATTTTCGTGATAGGAGAGACGTGGTGGCAAAGGGACTGGATTTATTCGATTTGTCGGGCCGTCGGGCGCTGGTGACCGGATCATGCGCCGGTATTGGCTTTGCTTTGGCGAAAGGACTCTCCGAGGCCGGGACTGAAGTCGTTCTGAACGGACGCGACCCAGACAAGCTCGAACAAGCCGCTTCCCGGCTTCGCGCCCAGGGTATGAAGGTCCACGCAGTCTGCTTTGACGTCACGTCTCCCGATGATGTGGAGTCGGCGATCGAGAGGATCGAATGCGACATCGGCGCGATCGATATTCTGGTCAACAATGCCGGCATGCGGCGGCGGGCGCCGCTCGAAAAATTTTCCCATGTGCAGTGGGAAGAGCTGATGAAAACGAACGTGGAGAGTGTCTTCCTCGTTGGAAAGGTGGTTGGCAAATACATGATCGAGCGCAAGCGAGGCAAGATCATCAACATCTGCTCGGTTCAGAGCGAGTTGGGGCGTCCTGGCATTGCGGCGTACACCGCAAGCAAGGGTGCGGTAAAGATGTTGACGAAGGGAACGGCTATCGACTGGGGGCAGTACGGGATTCAGGTGAACGGGCTCGGGCCCGGCTACTTCAAGACCGAATTGACCGAGGCGCTGGTGAACGATGTGTCCTTCAGCAACTGGTTGATAGGCAGAACGCCATCCCGGCGCTGGGGTAACGTGGAGGCTCTCGTTGGCGCCGCCGTGTTTCTCTCAAGCGCGGCGTCGGACTTCGTCGACGGTCATGTGTTGTATGTCGATGGCGGCGTGACCGCGACGCTTTGAGCGACAATGATCAGCGCCCGGTCACGTCGTTCGCGACGAATAGTATCGTCCAAGGGCACGAATCTATGATTTTACATAAGGTGATCTAGCGATATTTCGGGTTGTAGTAGCTTTTTAGAAATGTCGTGTTCGGGGGTGCGGCGGAATTCTTGGACTATCAGGAGCTAGTCCATGTACTCATACGAAGAACGCATCCGAGCAGTCAAGCTCTACTTGAAGCTTGGAAAGCGCCTTACCGCGACCGTTCGTCAACTAGGCTATCCGACAACGAAATCGCTCGAACGCTGGTATCAGATGTACGAGCGATGTCTGGACTTGCCGAAGGAACGTATCTGCCTGAGGCCGCGCTATTCGACAGAACAAAAAAAGGCGGCCACAGACCGCTATATGACCCATGACCAGTGTCTGGCAGCAACGACAAAGGCTTTGGGGTATCCGGGGCGCGGAACGCTCGTCGCCTGGCTCGACGAGTTGCATCCTGAGCGAAAGAAACGCGTTCTTGGGAAGGCGTCGGGTATTCGGTATGCACGAGAGCTCAGGCAGACAGCGGTCATCGATCTATGCACTCGACGAGAAAGCGCAGAGGAAGTTGCTAAAAAGATTGGCGTGAGCCGCCCAACGCTGTACAACTGGAGAAATCGGTTACTCGATCAGGAGGCCGTTTCAGCCATGACACGCCGCAACGATCCGCCGCAAACCTCGGGGAAAGCGACGCTGGAGCAGCAGATCGAATCACTCCGACGAGACATTCGAAAGCTCCAGATCGAACACGACATTCTGAAGAAGGCCAACGAAATAATAAAAAAAGGCCTGGGCGTCGACCCGCAACTCCTGACGAATCGGGAGAAGACGGCGCTGGTTGATGCCCTGAAACAGACGTACACGCTGCCGGAACTCTTTGCTGAACTGGGGCTCGCCCGTAGCTCCTACTTCTATCACCGGGCACGGATACAAGTTGCCGACAAGTATGCTGGTGTACGCCTTGCCATCGCAGATATCTTTGAACTGAATCACCGCTGCTACGGATATCGCCGAGTGCGCGCGGCACTTGGCAGGCAGAAAGTCTTCATCTCGGAGAAGGTCGTCCGGCGCTTGATGAAGCAGGAACAGCTAAGCGCAGCCACAACGAGGCGACGTCGATACGGCTCTTACGCCGGAGAAATCGGTCCGGCTCCAGAGAACCTTATCAACCGGGACTTCCGCGCCGCAGCACCGAATGAAAAGTGGCTCACAGACATCACTGAGTTCCAGATTCCGGCCGGTAAAGTCTATCTGTCACCGGTCATCGATTGCTTCGATGGACTGGTGATCAGTTGGTCGATCGGTACGCGACCAGACGCCGAGCTTGTGAATACGATGCTCGATGCCGCCATCGGAGCAATCGGTAGCAGCAACAGCCGGCCCGTGGTTCATTCAGATCGCGGTGCGCATTATCGCTGGCCAGGCTGGCTTGCCCGGATACGTGAGGCTAGGTTGATTCGCTCAATGTCGCGCAAGGGCTGCTCGCCCGACAACGCGGCGTGCGAAGGCTTCTTTGGAAGGCTGAAAACGGAACTGTTTTACTCTCGAGACTGGCGGACCGTCAGCACCGACCAGTTCATTGAGGTCGTTGACTCGTACATTCGCTGGTACAACGAGAAACGGATCAAGATCTCGCTTGGCGCACTCAGTCCGATTGAGTACCGGGAGAGTCTCGGGCTGAAAACATAACCCAGTCCAAGAATTCCGCCGCACCCCCTTCTAGCCATTTAGAAATGTCGCGTTTGGACCTCGGTAAGCTTGCCGGCTCCCCGTCAGATCATGGAGCCGGCGATGCACCGAACAGCTCTGGTGACATTGAACATGCGAGAACTCGACCGTCTGAAGGTAATCCGGGCCGTGGTGGATTTGGACCTGAAGCCTGGCCGCGCGGCAGAACGGCTGGGCCTGACGGTCCGGCAGATCGAGCGGCTGGTGATTCGATACCGGGAGTCTGGTGCGGCGGGCCTGGCCTCGCGCAAGCGTGGCGGTCCCGGCAACCGGCGGCTGGATGCGGAGTTGGCCCAACGGGCGCTGACGATCATCCGCGATCGCTACGCCGATTTCGGACCGACATTGGCCTGCGAGAAGCTCTGGGAATGCCACGGCATTCGGTTGGCCAAGGAAACGGTCAGGAGGCTGATGACGGACGCTGGCTTGTGGATTCCACGTCGGCAGCGACCGCCGAAGGTGTACCAGCCGCGAGCACGTCGGGCCTGCCTGGGCGAATTGATCCAGATCGACGGCAGCGATCATCGGTGGTTCGAGGAACGGGCGCCGGCCTGCACGTTGCTTGTCTATGTGGATGACGCAACGAGTCGGCTGATGATGCTGCACTTCACGCAGACCGAATCGACCTTCAGCTACTTCGAGGCGACGCGAGCGTACATCGAACGTCACGGCAAGCCGGGGGCGTTTTACAGCGACAAGTACAGCGTGTTCCGCAACGTAACGCCAGGCAAGACTGGTAATCGAGTGACGCACTTCGGCCGCGCGATGTACGAGCTGAACATCGACGCGTTCTGCGCAAACAGCAGTCCGGCCAAGGGGCGAGTCGAGCGAGCACATCTGACTCTGCAGGATCGCTTGGTCAAGGAGATGCGCTTGCGCGGGATCAGCACGGTGGTCGACGCCAACGCTTACGCACCCTCCTTCATGGCCACTTACAACGCGCGGTTTGCGAAGCCGCCGAAGAGCGACTTCAATGCGCACCGACCGCTGCGCGCCGATGAGAATCTTGACTTGGTGCTGACCTGGCGCGAGCCGCGGAAAGTGACGAAGTCGCTCACAGTACAGTACGACCGAGTGATGTATTTGCTGGACGATACACCGGAGAATCGGCAACTGATTGATCGAACGATCGAGGTTTGGGAGTACCCGGATGGGCGGATCGAACTCCGAGCAGAGGGTCGCGTGTTGCCCTGCAGGCAGTACGACCGACTGGCCGAAATCGATCAAGGCGCCATCGTCGAACACAAGCGTCTGAGTCACATGCTGCAGATCGCGCAAGCGCTTCAAGCGCAACGCGATAACAGCCGAATCGGTAAGGCACCGTCTCGAACGCATCGAGGCGACTCGACCAAGGCGAATCGCAACACCATGCAGCCGAACAAAAAGAAGCAGCGTGAGTTCACGCAGGCCGATGTCGAGCAGGTGATCGTAGATCTAGCTGAACACCGACAGGCACAGAATCAACCCCGCAAACCTGGCCGGCGGTCTGCGAAGGCCAACGCGGTAAGCGTAAGCGCCCTGCCCGATCAGGACCAAATCTTCGACACGGCGTGATCCGGAAGCCCAAGAGAAACAAATCCTGAACCCTTGAAAACACGACATTTCTATTTAGCTGGCGCCACGACATCTTGAAATGGCTACGACACGGGTTGTAGTGGCTATGACCCGCCCCCGGTTTTAGTCCGAACTGCAGTTAGAGTCCGAGGTTAAAAACTGCTGCTTTGCATCGTGCGCCCGCGCGAACTGCACCGGCGTCAGATAGCCGAGTGAACTATGAGGCCGCTCGGT
>NZ_NKFK01000011.1:0-15702 GCF_002223365.1 Burkholderia sp. AU6039 | reverse complement strand
ATTGGCACGGCGCGCTTGAACGGCCTCGATCCCGAGGCGTATCTCGCCTACGTGCTCGAGCGCGTCGCTGACCATCCGATCAACCGCATCGACGAGTTGTTACCGT
Source organism: Burkholderia sp. AU6039 (assembly GCF_002223365.1). Classification (NCBI taxonomy): domain Bacteria; kingdom Pseudomonadati; phylum Pseudomonadota; class Betaproteobacteria; order Burkholderiales; family Burkholderiaceae; genus Burkholderia; species Burkholderia sp. AU6039. Next base: position 15,596 of record NZ_NKFK01000011.1, on the reverse strand, counting down.
GGAACGTGGCGTCGTCGCTGCACTCTACTGCCCACGTCGAGCCTATCCGATAGCATCGCGCTCCCGTCGTCAACGATCTACGCTACGGTGCTGGTCGAGTGCTTACTGTGATTTTCAGCATTCGTTTGCTCGTACTGAATTTCGCCAGATCGGCGACGAGGATTTCGGAAGGCGCGATACTCTTCGTGCAATACACGCACTGCACCTGACGAGTTCCCAAAATGCTCCGAACGTTTTCCTTCAATTCCGAAGCTGTTGCGAGCGATCTGATCGCTCAGGGCCACCCCGACGATCAAGTCCTCGAGACAACCAACTTGGTCCGTACACAGGCGGGCCAGAACAGCGTGCATACATGGGGGCCAGGCTATGCCCCCTGGATCCGACAATATTCCCCCCGTGATCCAACGCCTTATGAGATCGCTCAAGTCGATGAATTAAGGCAGCGCCAAGCGTCGATGCCGCCAGCGTTCGCAGGCCTGCCATCACGCGCGTCGGCCTCGAGCGCTGTACCGGAGTCCGTCTCGTCGCTAGGACCGTATGGCACGGCGGATCCTATCGCGGATTACTTGGCGCGGCAATATCCCGTCGAGGTTCTGACACGCGCCGTGATTCGAGGGCACAATAATCGCGATTTTTCAGGCGCACCGCTGCCATCAGGGGACTCAGTCGCAAGTGATGCACCCTCGGCCTACAGTGGTTTCGGATATTCGTCGCTATCGGCTGCCAGTTCGCAGGGGTCATCGCAGGCGCGGGCTGCCACCGCCTCATCGTCCACACGGGGTGTGCAGCGCACGCTGGCCTGGCGCACTACCAGAGCAGCGCCTTATCCTGAAACGTCGTCTGCGTCCTCGGGCCGCAACACAACGAGGCGCTCCGGTCGAGCGCAAACCCGGCTTACGCCGGCGTTCTCCGAGCACACGGATCTGATGGATGGGCTGCCTCGGGGACTGAGAACCGAGTATCGCTCGGCCGTCAACCGCTTCCTGTGTCATCTGGAACAACAGGGCCGTTCGTGGTCGCAACTGGTGCCCACCGCCGACGACAGACGTCCGGCCGCACTCGAACGGGTGGTCAACGATGGCATGAGCAACCGTGTTCTTACCAACGAAATGCGGGCCGCGCTCAATCAGGCCTTCGGTCTGGTCCTGCAAGGCGAAACGGGACGAGTGAGACTTTCGCCGACGTTTGACGAGCACAAGGACCTGATGGCTGGGCTGCCTCAGGGACTGAGTCGGCAGTATCGCTCGGCCATCAACCGTTTTCTGTGTCATCTGGAACAACAGGGCCGTTCGTGGTCGGATCTGGTGCCCGCCAACAGCGGCATGCGTCCCGCTGCACTCGAACGGGTGGTCAACGAGGGTATTCTCGAGCATGGTCTTCAAAGAAACACGCGGGCCGCGCTCAACCAGGCCTTCGGTCTGGTCCTGCAAGGCGAAACGGGACGAGTGAGACTTTCGCCGACGTTTGACGAGCACAAGGATCTGATGGCCAGTCTGAGTCCGGACCTGGCACATCAGTATCGCTCGAACGTCAGCCGCTTTCTGTGTCATTTGGAACGACAGGGCCGTTCGTGGTCAGATCTGGTGCCCGCCAACAGCGGCATGCGTCCCGCTGCACTCGAGCAGGCGGTCAACGAGAGTATCCGCGACCATGGCCTTCAAGGCTCCACGCGGGCCGCGCTCAACCGGACCTTCGGTCTGGACCTGCAAGGCGAATCGGGACGACCTACGTCTTTGATTTGAACGCAAAATCGATGGTCGAATCAAGCAGTGGGATGGAGCGCAAGGGATCCAGCAGATAGTCCCCGAGGCGTGGTTCGGAAACGGCCTTTTGGGGGTAACACAGACGAGCAGATGCCCGCCGCGCATGAGGGTGGCGTTTAGATAAGCAGTGCGAATCGGGTCGGTATCCATGGTCGCCGGCGACAGGTGCCTCTCTGACTCCAGTCGAGCGCTTTCTCCTGCGATCGATCAGTTTTTCAATGTAATCAATAAACTAAGTGGAGACGTGGCGGATTTTTCACGAATCCCGGCCGGCCCTCAAAAGATAAACATCAATCATCTCGAGAAGCCATTGCAAAGAGAACGATGGATCCAGACGCCACCGCCGCTGAATATATCCACGCGCAAGAAGAAGCCCTCGCGAAGAGGACGATGGCCCCGACGCCACTGCTGCTGATTATCAGCGTATGAAAAGAGAAGCCCGCACAGAGAGAAAGAAAGGCCCCGATGCGGCTCGCGGAGATTAAAGGTGTCAAACAGAATTTATTGATGGACCGATAGCAGATATCGTAGTTGCAAGCCCGAGTTGGACTGTGCCGGATATTGGTGCGTATGGGGGGCGGTTTATCAGGCTTTCATGAGGCGGGGTTTTGAAGATTGGAATTAGCGGCTTTTAACTGAAATTCAGTAATCGCTGCAAGTACGATCTTCTAAGCACCACATCGTGATAGTTGGAAAACCGAATGACCTGAATAACCGTGTCGAATGTCATCCTGTGAGGGGTTGATTTTGAGCATTTAGGTGGTTACGGACGATGGCATTGAGGTGGGTGATGAGTTTGCGCATACAGGCGATCAAAGTTACCTTCTTTAGTTTGTCAGTTGCCACCAAACGTTCGTAGAAGGCGCGAACGGCCGGGTTGAAACGAGTCGCGGTGAGGGTTGCCATGTGTAGCGCGCGCCGCACCTCGAAGCGCCCGCCGGCGATGCGCCTACGGCCTGTGCTAGAGCCATAATCTTTCGCATTGGGTGCTACGCCGACCAGGGCACAGAGATTTGGCGTCGATTGAGATGGCCCAGTTTAGGCAATTCGGCAATCAAGGACGTCGCGGTGACACGACCGATGCCGGGAACGTCTTGCAACACCTTGGCCATGACGGCGCGGTGCCGCTTAACGTGACCGAGCATTTTAGCGTCGACATCCTCAAGCTGACAGGCGATTGCCTCGAGCAGCCTCTGGATGTTCGGGCGCGTGACCGGGCGAGCTAGGCGCAGGCGCTGACGCTCAGAGAGTTGCAGGGCTACGAGCTGGCGTCGCCGGGTGACCAGAGCCACCAAATCCTGCTGTGCGGGATCGCTCAACGGGTGCACGAAGCGCTCGCAGTCGGGACGTTGAGCCAGTGCGGCAGCGAACTCGGCGAGGGTAGCGGCGTCAATGCGGTCGGTCTTTGCCAATCGCTGCATCGCACGTGCGAAGTCACGGCCATGCGCGGGTTGATTACCGCCACGCGCAACCCGGCTGACTTCCAGGATCGATCAGTATGCTGTTCAATATCTATTCCCGAACCCAGACCGGTAAAAAATGTCGAAATACCAAAAACTTCTTGCACAACGAGCTGCTCTCGAAGCTGAAATTCAGACCGCCATGGCAGAAGCACGTGAAGCCGCGCTTACGGAGGTCAAACGTCTGATCGGCGAGTTTACCTTTTCTGCGCGCGAGATTTTCGGTATGAGCGAAGGACGGAAACGCCGGCCTACCCAAGCGCGATATCGAGACCCTTGTACCGGCGCGACGTGGAGCGGTCTCGGTCGCCCGCCGTCGTGGATCGTGGGCAAAGATCGCGCTCAGTTTCTGATCGCGGCACTGGCTCCCCACGCTTGAACTGCGCGCCGACACAAGCCGCATCTCGGTCGCGGTAGTCGTTACGGCGGCGTGGACGTGTCGCATGCACGACGATTACGACAACTGCAGGCGAAAGTCAGCAACTCAAGCGGCTGGTGACGAACGAGTCGCTGGACATCCAGGTTCTGAAGGGTGCTCTCGAAGATGAGTGAGTTTGCCCGCGCAGCACCGGAACGCTCTGCAGCAGGTGATTGAACGGCACGACAATTCGACGCGGCGCTCGCTTACTGGCCTGAATCGCGGGACACTTTGGCGGCGGGTGCCCTTGCGTTACGTTCGCCGCTAATGGTAGTCGGTTTAGCCGCACACAGCGGGTAGCCGAGATGGTGACTCATCTCTTTGGGGAGCGGCTAAATTCTGGTTCATCGCAGGAAACCGTGGAGGGTTTTCGAGCGATTGCATAATCTGACACCTGATTTTGAGGATGTCGGAGGAAGAATTGCTCGATCGCAAGGCACTTCAGGCACTGGGCTGCTGGACCGGCTATCGGTTGGAGCGGGTGGAATGGCCGCAAGGAGAAGCGCGCACGCTGTCGCTGTATCTGAAGCCGGTCAGCAAGGTCATGTACTGCGAGCAATGCGGTGCGCGCTGCCAGCAAATCCACGAGACGACGGTTCGTCGAGTGCGCGATCTGCCGCTGTTCGAGTACCGGGTCGTGCTGCACGTGCCTCGACGCCGGATCTGGTGCGAATACTGCGGCGGCCCGCGACTGGAGAAGCTGGCGTGGCTGGGCCGCTACCAGCGGGTGACGGAGCGATTCGCGAAGGCCTGCGAGAAGCTGCTGCAGGCCGCCAGCGTACAGGCGGTAGCGGCCTTCTACGATCTGGGCTGGCACACGGTCAAATCGATCGACAAGATGCGCTTGCGCGCGCGCGTGGCCGAACCGGACTGGTCGACGATTCGCTATCTGGCCATGGACGAGTTCGCGCTGCATAAAGGCCATCGCTACGCCACGGTGGTGGTTGATCCGATCGGACGACAGGTGCTCTGGGTCGGGCCCGGACGTTCACGCGAAACGGCGCGAGCCTTCTTCGAACAGCTCCCCGAAGGCGTAGCCGAGCGCATCGAAGCGGTCGCCATCGATATGACCACGGCCTACGAGTTGGAGATCAAGGAACAGTGCCCGCAGGCGGAAATCGTCTTCGACCTGTACCACGTCGTGGCCAAGTACGGTCGCGAGGTGATCGATCGGGTACGGGTGGATCAGGCCAACCAACTGCGACATGACAAGCCGGCCCGCAAGGTCCTGAAGTCCAGTCGCTGGCTGCTGCTGCGCAACCGTCATAACCTGAAGCCAGAACAGGCCGTGCATCTGAAGGTGAGGTCGGACGGAATTCGTGGAGGCCAACGGGTTAAGCAGCGATCTGATTCAAATAGAAGCGCTGCGTGAACGCGACAGGCGATTGGTAGTTCAGACGCGCCTGCGTGCGCTGCCGGTTGTAGAAGATTTCGATGTATTCGCTGATCGCCAGGCGTGCCTGCTCGCGCGTGGCGAAGCGTTGATGATAGACCAGTTCATTCTTCAGCGTTCCCCAGAAGGATTCGATGGGCGCGTTGTCGTAGCCGATGAATGCTTGATAAGCCAGCGCACAATATTGCGACCCACGGTCGCTATGGTGAATCAGGCCCGCCGGCGGTCGTCGGGTTGCGACAGCGCGAAACAGCGCCTGCATGACCAGATTTTTCGTCATCCGTTCGCTCATCGCATAGCCGACGATTTCGCCGCTGTACAGGTCTTTCAGGCAGGCAAGATACAGCCAGCCCTCGTCGGTCGCGATATAGGTGACGTCACCGCACCAGGCCTGATTGGGCGCGGTCACTGAGAAATCCTGGTTCAACAGATTCGGCGCGACAGGCAGGTCGTGCTTCGAATTCGTCGTGGCCTTGAACCGGCGTTTCTGCTGGCAGCGCAGTCCCAGTCTTCTGCGCAGCCGCCTGATCCGGTGCACGCCGATTCGCACGCCACGTTCATCGAGATGTTGCTTCAGGCGCTCGGGCCCGAAGCTTTCCCGAGTTCGCTGATGTGCCGCAAGTACCTCCGCTTCCAGGCGAGGCTCCTGCTGCGTTCTTTCGGACGGCTCGCGCTTGCGCCACGCATAGTAGCCGCTCACTGGTACACCCAGCACGCGGCACATCGGCGGCACGGGATAGTCCTGTCGCATTTGTTCGATCGCGCCGTACTTCACCGCGACTCCTTCGCGAAGTACGGCGCGAACTTTTTTAGCAGATCGCGCTCCATTTTGACCTCGGCCAGTTCGCGCTTGACCTGCGCCAGCTCGGCCTCCATTTCCGTCAGTGGCCTCTGGTGCCGGCCGACATCTTTCAGCTTACCGGCCTTCGCCGCGCGCACCCAGTTTGCCAGCGTCTTGATTGGGATCGACAAGCGCCGGGAAGCTTCCGATACCCCCACACCTTCGGTCAACGCCAACTTGACCGCTTCGTCGCGAAGCTCCTTCGTATAGACCGCTCTTGGAATTAAATTCATCCATGCCTCCGTTTCTCGATTTTACGAAACGTTGGCTTCCATTTTTCCGACCGGCCTCATCACTCTGAAGGACGTCGTTCGGGGATCGCATACATTCTATGCGCTTACCGATTGAGCAGCAGGCGGTACCTTCTGCTTTGAAAAACGCATCGCGTTATTGCAAAAGAACCCTTCGAATCTCCGCCGCGCTTGTCGCACCAACGCGCGAGAATTTACTGCCGGAGTCACGTGCGGGTGATATTTTTGGCTGCCTCTGTCCCCCGTGATGGCAAGATTTGCTCAATGGTAGCCGAGATCCGGCGCCAGAGTAGCGACGTGCGTTGTTGGCGGGCTTCGTATGCTGCTTGTTCGAGCGCCGCTCGCACGTTCTCTTTAGGCAGGCCCGCGCGGTGTTGCATTATCGCATACACACGCATCGCCTCCGGTATCAGCCACTTTCGTCCACCATTCCGTAGATTTGTGATCATCTGTTCAAACTGTCGAATTAATACTGCACCACAGACTTGATTCAATGCCAGTGCTGAAAAACGTTCCAGCGCCACTAAATCGACAATCGTTGTGTGACCGCGAGCTAGATTGTCAAGCGCAAGCTGGGTCAGTTTGCGAGCCTCGTCATGGGTTTCGTCGATCGCGCGAGTCCACTGCAAAAAGGCGTGCCCGATACTTGTCCAGCCGTGCAACCCGTTGCACCGTGCGACTTCCAGCAGCAACCGGGCGTGTTGTGCAACCCGCTGAGTATTGCCTTCCAGCAGGAACAAGACGGAGGCCATCATTTCGGCGGCGCAACGCGCTACTGGATCGGATTGCTGTCGTGCACCCTGCAACGCGCGCAGCAACGTCGGATGCGAGATCGAATGTGCGCCAGTAAGCCACAGCGACATAGCTAGCGCATTGTCCGAAACTACTGCGACGTAATCAGGGTAGTATGTTTCATTCTCCTTGCCATTGGAATATCCGCTGACCGACTCTGTCTTTTCGTCGGGGGGCGAAAACAAACTGATCGCGTCGTCGTGCCGACCATCAAAGGTTAGTAGTGCACCACGTAACAGTGCAAAACCGCGATGTCGCGATGAGCTGGCGCACTCATGCGCGATACGCGTTCGTACCTGCATCAGTAGTTCAGGTGAATCGCCGTTAAAACCGGCTTCGAGTGAGCGCATCAAAAGCAGCGCCAGTGCTTGCAAACGATTCTCGTCATCGGCGCAGGCAGTGGCGAGTTCATAGACACGCCACCATGCCGCAATCGTATCTGCTGATGTTGTCGACATGGCATGCTGCATGGACTCCGCGAGGGATAGATGCAGGAGCATGTGGTCTCGGACCTTGAGGGTCGGGCGCGAAAAGTCGCGCTTCAGCACTCGATCGGTCCATGCTAGCCATTCGTTGGAAAGTCGCGCGGCGACCCAGATCGGCGCCGAATGCCGCAGTAGTTGCGCTGCGACCTGGATGTAACGGGCGTGGACCGAAAAGCCGAGCGCACGTCGTATGTCCCCAATGCTTGGGGCCCGGTTATGGTGCAGGTACGACGCGGGTCCGGCGGCATGCTTGCTGTCTGGACAACTGGCGTTGCCGATTTGCTCGACTACCCATTGCGCATGTCGCTTGGATAGGTCCCCCTGGTCGTAAAGATTCCTCAACGTTTCGAGCGCGAATCGTCGCACCACTTTGGGTACTTCAAAGAGACGGCCAGGATTGTTTGACGAATATTCGTCCATCAGGCCAGCATCGATCAAGTTCGACATGACGACCTGGAGCGTGTCTTCCTTGTCTGGGGCGCGGGACTCCTCTGCTTGCAGGCAAATGGCCCGCGCGTCAGCAAAATCGAACGATCCGGCTATCAGACTGACGCAACAAAGTACGCGCTGCGTGCTGGCATCGAGCTTGTCATATGCCATGGCGACTACGGACGACACTAACGTAGCTGGTCGCGGTGTGACCTCGCCACTTCCTGTTCGATGCTGCATCAGTCGGCGCCAATGTGCTTTCCAGTCATCGATTGCTTTGCCGAGTGCCGTTCGACCGCGCATGGTGTACGCGATCTGACGTGCCGCAACCGCGAGTGCGAGCGGATTGCCGCATAGCGCACGACAGACCGACTCCAAGTCGACTTGTGGATGCATGGACTGAGTGACATTGGGCAGAGCGATACGCGTGCTATCCAAAGTGGCCGCCCCCGTGTCGTTAGCAAACCATACTCCGCATTCTTCGAGTTGTGCAATTAGCATTCGGGAGGCATCTGACGGTGGTGCGTTCTGTACGTCAAGTGATGTATCGGGTGTCGATCGTACCCAGAAGCGCAGCGGTGCCAGCGGCGTCACGTACTCTCCTGCAATAAACAACGGAGCCTCCGCGCACACAATCATGCATAGCTTGGTCGCGCTCAGCAATGCATCGACAACCATCGCGATTTCGTGGGCAAGATGGTCGCAATCGTCGATGATCAGCAGAGTTTCGCGACCAGTAAGCTGCTCGACAAGCCCGTCCAGTCCCGAGGTCGTGTTCAGTGAGAAGGCTGGGATTTGCGCCGCAATGGCATCCGGGATGAGTTCGGGCAGCGTCAGTTCGGCGAGCTCGACGTAGAAGACGCCATCACGGAACATTGTCGCGGTACGTAGTGCCACCTCGCGAGCGAGGCACGTTTTTCCATTTCCGCCCGCACTCGTCAATGTGATCAGGCGATGTTTCGGCACCAGCATCAATAACTCGGAGATCTCCGCATCGCGCCCGATCAGTAGCTGGCGACCAGCGTTGTGGAACCCGTTGACAACTTGCTCATCCTGAGTTCCCACTGGCGGCACGCCATATAACGTATGCTTCTTCGGATCATCCGCATCACTCCTGCTGACGTGGCTAACCCGCTCCTCTCGAATGTCACACCGCTCTGCCCCGAAGCGATAACCCCGGCGTGGAACGGTTTCGATCACATCGCGATCGTCGCCAAGCACATTGCGCAATTGCGATACCAACGCTTGAACACTATTGGCTGAGACGGGTACCTCAGGCCATACGTGCTGTTGAAGCTGTTCGATCGAGACTATCCTTCCACCTGCATCGATCAGTGTGATCAACAACTCGGTCGCTCGCTCGTTGAGCGAGAGCGCTTTTCCGTTCGCCCACAGTTGGCGGGACTGGCGTCCGATAGCAAAACGACGGAACAGCGTGAAGTGCTCATCAGAAGGGAGGTGCGTTTTGGCAGTTGTCACGAGTCACTCTCGACACATGCGGCACTCAAAACGAGTATGGATAGTTGACCTGTACCAATCCTGAACTAGATCATGGGTGCATGGTTAAGCGACGCCGACCGGAATTTCGATCTGGGTTGGCAAACCCGACGCGACATCGTATTTGACGGCAGTCACGATGTTTGTCGCATGCTCTGCGCGACAAGCCACTAGACCCGAAGTGTCTTGCAAGGGCCAGGAAGTCGATAGGTGGGTCTTTAAGGCCGATGCAGGTGAAGTGGTTGGTGTGGGCACCGATAAGGTGATTCTGGGATTTCATAAGACTTTTAAGGATGTTGTAGCCCTGGTCGTTCACCAAGATCAGCGTTATTGGAAGGCACTCATGTGCAGCAGTTCAGAAATCTACGGCGAGTCGAGGGCGGAGCCATCACCGATAATCGTGACGAATTGATTCCGCCCGAGATCCAGTGATTTGCCAACCGGCCGCTCCCATACCCCATTCGAGGACGGTACCGAGAGTACCGTAGTACTGCAGGGTGCTATCGAAGTTGAGCACGCTGCGAATCAGCTTCGCCGTATTTGGCGATCCTTGGACAAGAGACATCGTTGTGCCGAGTGCCCGAGCAGTTTCGTGCGCGGCTACGAGAGGCGCTTTTATTCCGGTGCCCGGGCTTGGCGCGATCTGCTCCACGAGTTCGATGCGTTCGTATCGAACCCGCTGCGCTGCGCGCCCGCAGAGCGCCAATTCAACGCGCGTGTCCCGCCACTCATCACTTGGGGCTGGTAGTAATGCCTGAGATACATTCGGTCCCCATCTAACCGCCGGACATGTGACACCCAATAAGTTCCCATGCAATAGTGGTTCCGCGAATGCATGACGTGAATCATGCGGGGCCGCATTGACAATCAGTGGTGTTCTGGCCGCTTTTGAATTCAGGGGGGGCGCCCATCGCGTGGCTGAGGTCATCCACTGTATGGGAACTTGTAAAATCGGAGCTGCCAGAAGCGTGAACATAGCCATCCGCTATTGCATCGATCGAAATATTTTGCATACCGAAAGTAAATGAAGGGTCGGGAGCATCGGTGAGTGCATCGATGAATAACAGCTGCATCGTGCCGGAGTTGCCGAAGACATTGCGGGCACCTTCACCTCTCAGCACATCGACGAGAATCGCTGCACCGCCCCGGTGTTCGACATCGATGAGCGCTACGAAACTCGTATCGATGCCTGCTCCGGCATTGGCTACCGAGCTTCGTCGTTGATTCACGTCGATATCTTTCTCCGGTTGACGGTGAGAATAGAACGCGAAACGACGAACGCACTTGAACGTTCTTGCTATTACATTTTCTTTACAAAATGCCACGCCAGCGACTTGGCGCGACGCCGTATGTTTTCTTGAAGTGGCGGTTAAAGTGGCTCTGGTCCGCAAAGCCGAAAGCCGCCGCAGCCTCAGTTGCAGGCATGCCGGCGCGAAGTGCGTCGCGCGCACGGACTAGCCGAATCTGGTTGCGCCATGCATGCGGCGCCATGCCGACCTCGCGCGTGAAGATTCGCGCCGCGTGGAATTTCGACAATCCTACGACCTTGGCCAGCTCGGCCAAGTCGAGCGACGCGGTTAGTTCGTCGAGCATGCGCACTTTCATGCGCTCAACACGCATGCGATCAATGCTCATTGGCTGTGCGGAAGGGGGCAGCCGTGCGTAGCGCTTCAACAAAGTGGAAACGGCATCTAGCAGAGCGTACTCTACGGCAAGTACGTCGGTGCCGGTCTCGAGCATGCGGTGCGCTCGCAGCGCGCGGCCTACCAGATCGGCATCTTTGATGATGTCCATGTCAAACCATGGCGCGGCGTGATGGGACAACCCGACTTCTTCGGCAACGCTCTTTACATAGTCGATTGGCAGATAGAAAGTGCGGCATTGCCAACCGGCGTCGGCTGCGCTTGAGCCGGTATGGATTTCGCCGGGATTGATAATTGGAAGAGATCCAGCGTCGGCAATGAACCGTGTTCCGCGGTAGTCGTAACGTTCAGCTCCCCGCTCTATAATCGATATCGTATACGCTTCATGCCAGTGAGGCGAGTAGACATGATCGGTAAATCTGGCCGTTACCATTTCTCCGCCGGGGATCAAGGTAGAGCGCCAGAAGCGGGCGTCGTTTCGAGGCGTTGTTTCATCAATCTCTCGAAGAGAATTTCGCTCGATATCGTCGGAGTCGTTCATATACATAAGTTACACGGGCACTGTTGTCCATGATAGAAATGCAGAATGAATCGGCGTGGAAACTGTGGAGATAGTGCGCCGGCCGAACCTCGCACATTGTCTGAACGGGGTCGTCCATACGATGCGCATAGATGAATTCGTATGCGAGCCAGGCTTTTGAATTTTGTGATGGCGCAGCCATTTCTACTTCCAGGCGACTGTCTACGAAATCCTGGGAATTCCATTTCGAAGCGGACGACGCGGCTTATTTGCGCACAATCCTGACCGTTTAGACCGTGGGGCGCTCCATGACGTTGTCCCGCGGTCACACTGACCACTCCCCCTTCTTGCGCGACCGGAACGCCGCTACCTTCATCCGGTTGCCGCACACAGCCATGCTGCACCAGCGGCGGCGATGTGACTTCGTCTTGTCGTAAAACATGAGAGTACAGTCGTGCGCTTCACATTGCCGCACAAGTTCCAACTGCTTGTCGGTTAGAAGTTTAACGACAGCTTGAGCGATGGGTTCGAGAAGGCTGGCCGCGTCCCCTTGGCGACGCAGTCTGACCACCTTGAAAGATTTACTGGTACTGTCCCACTTCAACTCCTTTGATGCGCGACCGTCCTTGAGAACTTGGTTAACGACGGTGGCGTTTGCGTTTCCTCCCAGCTTGGCTGCATTCACCAACGATTTGGCGTTTTCGCGCAATTGCAGGGCGAACTCCATCAGGCCCTCTGGTGCCGCGTCGATGTCGTTAGGAAGGACCCCGGCCAGCTTCAACCATGTCAGCACGGCATTGTCATCGGCGAAACACTCGTAGTGTGCCGAGCCTACACCGAATTCACTGTTGATGAAGTCAAGTGCGAGGTCGTCACCGACGAACAGAGGAGCCTTCTGGATCTTCGTGTTCTCTAGCATTCTGTCAATGTAACCTACAAAAAACAAATTGACAAGTTACCGGTGCGGGGCGTAACCTCGAAATTGGTTTTAACAGGTTACAAAGGAGTTTCGCTATGGCCTCGAATGGATTGATAGGAGCAGTCAGTCTGGCTGCGATGGTACTGACTGGCGGAGTACAGGCAGCAGATCTTCAGGTCCACCACAAGTTCGAGCAGGTGGGGGATGTGAAGGTGTTCTATCGTGAGGCTGGCAACCGCAACGCTCCGACGGTGCTCTTGCTGCATGGGTATGCAGCATCTTCATTCATGTATCGCAATCTCATCCCAATGCTTGCGGACAAGTACCACGTTATTGCGCCGGACCTGCCGGGCTTTGGATTTACTGAAGCACCCGCTCGCGGACAGTATGCCTACACGTTTGACCAACTCGCCAAGACCATCGACCAGTTCACTGAGCAACTGAAGCTGGACCGCTATGCCGTTCAAGTCTTCGACTACGGCGCTCCGGTAGGTTGGCGTCTCGCGGTAGCGCATCCTTCTCGCGTAAGCGCCATCATTTCGCAGAACGGTAACGCATACGAGGAGGGGTTGGGGCAGAGCTGGGCCCCGATTCAGAGGTATTGGAAGGAACCGTCACAAGCGAACCGCGATGCGCTGCACGAGTTTCCCACCCCCGCCTCTATCAAGTGGCAGTATCTCGAAGGCGTTCCGGATCAAACCCTTGTCGCCCCCGACGCGATCGCGCTTGAAAGCTTCTTTGTGTCTCGGCCTGGCAATGCTGACATTCAGCTCGATCTGCTTTTGGACTACGCGTCCAATGTGGAGAAGTACCCGGAATTTCAAGCCTATTTTCGCAAATATCAACCGCCTCTGCTGGCCGTATGGGGCAAGAACGATCCGTTCTTCCTGCCTGCTGGCGCCGAGGCCTGGAAGCGCGACATCCCTAGCGCCAATGTGCGTTTCTATGACACTGGCCACCTAGCACTTGAAACGCACGGGGCCGAGATTGGGGCGGTCATTCGGGCTTTTCTGGATGAAAACGTGGAGTAAAGAACGTCTGGCTATGGGCGACCTAGTCGCCCTGTTGGCTTGGGCAGTCTGCCATGCGTTTGATCCTCTTTAGAGACGGTTTCAAAAAAGGGCACATGGGGCTGTTATGAACCGCCCCGGGAATCGTGGAGGCTGGTTGGTTTAAGTTGATGCGAGTTCGGCGGCAGCTGTTTCAAGTTGCCGATAGTAGTTTGCCTCAGCTTCGGCGGGCGGGATATAGTCGAGGGTTCCATCAACCGATGATGATTGAACCAGGCCACCCACTGCAGCGTTGCCAGTTCAACGGATTCCCGCGCTTTCCAGGTGCGGCGATGAATCAGTTCAGCCTTGTACAAGCCGTTGATCGTTTCAGCCAGGGCGTTGTCATAGCTGTCTCCCCGGCTGCCGACCGACGGTTCGATGCCCGCTTCGGCCAGCCGTTCGCTGTAGCGAATGCTGACGTATTGGGACCCTCTGTCGGAATGGTGTATCAATGTTCCGCGTCGCCCGGGCGCCGCGCGTAAAGCGCCTGTTCAAGTGCATCCAGAACGAAGTCCGTGGTCATCGAACTGCTGACTCGCCAGCCAACGATACGGCGAGCAAACACATCGATCACGAAAGCCACATACAGCCAGCCCTGCCACGTCGAAACGTAGGTGAAGTCAGAAACCCAGAGCTGGTTCGGCCGTGCCGCCTTGAACTGGCGATTGACCCGATCCAGCGAGCGCGGGGCTATGGCATCAGGAACAGTCGTGCGAACACGCTTGCCTCGCATCACGCCGCACAAATCCAGTTGCTTCATCAAACGTTCGACCGTGCAGCGCGCCACCGCGATACGCTCCCGGTTCATCTGCTTCCAGACTTTATCCGCGCCGTAGACCTGCATGTTGGCCTGCCACACACGCTTGATCTCCGGCCGCAGACGTTCATCGCGGATTGCGCGAACAGATCGCCGCGACGGATCACGAAGCTGCGCGGCATGGCGTCGGTAACCCGACGGGGCAATCCGCAAGACCTTGCAGATCGGCTCGACCCCGAAGGTGTCGCGATGCTGATCGATGAAGGCCTTCAGGACTTGAAACGGCGGTCGAGCTTCGCCTGGGTGAAAAACGCGCTCGCGACCTTGAGAATCTCGTTGGCACGACGCAACTCCTTGACTTCGCGCTCCAAGGCCTTGAGGCGCTCGCGCTCGTCTGTGGTCACGCCATCGCGCTCACCGTGGTCGACCTGGTCGCGCTTGACCCACTCATGCAGTGTCTGCGGTGTGCAGCCGATCATCGGTGCAATCGACTCGATCGCCGCCCACATCGACGGATGTTTGCCACGCTGCTCGCGCACCAGGCGCACCGCGCGCTCTCGGACTTCCGGGGAAAACTTGGTTACCTTCTTGTTCATGGCTCCATTCTCTCAAGAGTTGGAGCCTCCACAAAATCCGGGGCGGTTCAGTTAACTTTCGCGGCGAGCTGTTAACCTCAGGCATCGGAACAACCGAGACCGAGGAGATGGCCAAGCCGATCATCGACGACAAATTGTGGACACTGATCGAACCGCTGCTGCCGCGACCCAAGCCGCGGCGCGAGAAGAACCCGGGCCGCCTGCCGGTTTCGAATCGCGCTGCGTTGACTGGAATCCTGTTCGTCCTCAAGACCAGACTGCGCTGGCGCGACCTGCCTGCCGAGATGGGTTGCGGCTCGGGCGTGACGTGTTGGCGACGGTTACGCGACTGCCAGGCCGCCGGCGTATGGAATCGCTTGCACGAACTGCTTCTTGCGAAGCTGCGAGCAGCAGACCAAATCGACTTCTCTCGAGCTGCGATCGATTCATCCTCGATCCGCGCCGTTGGGGCGGGCCAAAAACTGGGCCAAACCCTACCGATCGTGCACGACCCGGTTCCAAGCACCACAGCGTCACCGGCGCCAACGGCACCCCGCTCGCCGCGATCCTGACCGGCGCGGCCGTCAACGACGTCACGCAATTGCTGTCGCTGATCGACGCGATTCCGCCGATTCGCGGATTGCGCGGCCACCCATTGCAGAGGCCGCGTGTGGTCTACGCCGATCGCGGTTACGACTCCGAGCGACATCGACGCGCGTTGCGCGATCGCGGTATCGAGCCGGTGATCGCCAAGCGCCGTACCGAACATGGCAGCGGCCTTGGCAAATATCGCTGGGTCGT
>NZ_NKFK01000009.1:0-20551 GCF_002223365.1 Burkholderia sp. AU6039 | reverse complement strand
TCTACGCCGATCGCGGTTACGACTCCGAGCGACATCGACGCGCGTTGCGCGATCGCGGTATCGAGCCGGTGATCGCCAAGCGCCGTACCGAACATGGCAGCGGCCTTGGCAAATATCGCTGGGTCGTCGAGCGCACGCATGCCTGGCTGCATCACTTCCGTCGTCTCCGTATTCGTTTCGAGCGCCGTGCTGACATTCACGGCGCGTTCCTCAAACTCGGTTGCGGCCTGATCTACTGGAATACCCTCCGGCGCGCCGAACAGCCTTTATGAAACCGTCTCTTAGGAGATCGCGCTCCATTTTGACCTCGGCCAGTTCGCGCTTGACCCGCGTCAGCTCCGCCTCCACTTCCGTTAGTGGCTTCTGGTGCCGACCGACATCTTTCAGCTTACCGGCCTTCGCTGCGCGCACCCCAGTTTGCCAGCGTCTTGATTGCGATCGACAACCGCCGGGAAGCTTCCGATACCCCAACACCCTCAGTCAACGCCATCTTGACCGCTTCATCGCGAAGCTCCTTCGTATAGACCTCTCTTGGAATTCGATTCATCCATGCCTCCGTTTCTCGATTTTACGAAACGTTGGCTTCCATCTTTTCCGACCGGCCTCACCCCCACCAGATGACGTTTTGCAAAAACGCCATCTGGTGGGGGTGGCGGGAGTCGAACCTGCGTCCAGAACGCCTTTACGTCAAAGGAATTACAATAATTGCCACCTTTCGATAGCGGGAGCTATTCTGCCCACCACGTTCCGTTCGTGCTTTCGAAAATGCGAAGAAACTTCGACTTATGCGAATCAGAGTTTGCTGAGCGTCACTTGCAGAAGGCGGCTAATAGCAGCGTCGAATGAAGAAGTTGAATGTGCGTCTACGGCGGGAGAACTGCTGCGGCGAAGTCTTAACGCACGAAAAATCCGTTTCTTGAGGGCACGCCGAGTTCCGGACGTCCTCGCTGGCCGCGAGCCGGGACGCTGCTTGAAAAGCTCGGCTTCGAGTTCGCTGGTGCGATGTGCCCGATACGAGTGTAAGCGTGGAGCCGATACCGTATTGACGGCGTGAGTTACCGGTTTCCCCAACGATTGGAAGCCATGCGTAGCAGCGTGGCATTGGCAGCACGCAAATCGAACAGTTCCGCGTCGAAGCCGGGGCCGACCCAGTTGGTGGTGTCAGAATTTCCGTGTTCAAGGCGGGTTGAGATTCACACGGATGGTCGAACGAATCGATCCTCGTAGAGGATAGCGAACTGGTTCATCGCCGTCTTCCAGTCATGAGCTGCGCGCCCCCAATCGGCAGTGATGTTGCGCAGTGCCAGCCAGATGAGCTTGGCGGCAGCCTCGTCGGTCGGGAAGTGTCCTCGGGTCTTGATGATCTTGCGCAGCGACTCGGTTCCTTCAACCTCGATCCTGCGCCAGATGGGCGGCTCGATGTGTTGAAGCTGCACGTGCAGGGTAAAGCGCTGGAACGATTTCGCCATCTGATCTCCGGGTGAACGGGAAGCCAGCGGCATTATCGCCTTACGATGCCAGGGTGGTCATGTTCCATGGAAGCAGGTCTTCGACCCGGTTGCTCGGATGGTCCGCGATGTGCGTGAGTACGGCGCGCAGATACGCCACGGGATCGAGGCCGTCGAGCTTGGCCGTACCGATCAGACTGTAGATTGCCGCCGCACGCTCGCCACCTGAGTCCGCACCGGCGAACAGGTAGTTCCGGCGCCCGATCGCCACTCCGCGCAACGCGCGCTCAACTGGCAGGTTATCGATTTCCAGAGCCGCGCCTGATTCACCGGCTGTGGGTTGTGGTGTTGCTCGAGGTCGCCTCGCGCGCGGTGCTCGGCTATCACTTGAGCCTGCGGCGCGAGTGCGCGGCCGACGATGTGCTGCGCGCCCTGCGTTGTGCACTCGTGCCGTGGACGCCGCGCGACCTGCAGTTCGGCGACGCGGCCTACGTGCCGGGCGCCGGCTTGCCCTCGTATCGTCTTCCGCCGCTCGCCGGCGCGTGCTGGAACGAATTCAGCGTCGACGGCGCGCTCGCCAACATCTGCACGCGCGTCGACGGCGTGCTGCGCGACGTGGTCGGCGCGAAGCTCGTCAAGCCGCAGGATCCGGCGAGCTACAGCCGTCGGCGCAGCAAGGACGACCGGCCGTTTGTCGAATCGTTCTTCGGGCGTCTGGCGGCCGGTGGCTTTCATCGGCTGGCGACCACCACCGGCAGTTCGCCGTCCGACAAACGCGGCGCCGATCCTGATGCGGCGGTGCTCGCCACGCAGTTTCAGTTGGGGTACGCGCAGGAGCTGCTCGACACGCTGATCGCCAACTACAACGCAACGCCGCATTCGGGACTGGGCTTCCGCAGCCCGCTCGAGCTGCTCGAACGGCTGATGGCCGAGGGCGCGTGGACGCCCCGCGTGGCCGATCCGGACGCGGTGCGCCGCATGGTCGGCGTGCGCAAGCGCTGCACGCTGCTCGGCGGCGTCAAGACCGGCCGCCGGCCGCATTTCAACTTCGCCAACGCCCGCTACTCGGCCGAATGGCTGTGCCTGCGTACCGATCTGCTGGGACAGGCCTTCTGGCTGCAGCTCGACAACGAAGACGACGCGCGGCTATGCCGCCGTGTCGACGCAGCAGGGCCTGTTCCTCGGTGTGGTGCGTGCCGCGCCTCCATGGCACCGCACGCCGCATTCGCTCTACGTGCGCGAAGCGATTCGCGCGCTCGAAAAACGCCGGCTCCTGCATCTCGCAACCCACGGCGACGCGGTCGAACCCCTGATCCGGTATGCCGAGGCGTCGCCGGCGGGCAAGCTGCCGGTTCACCCGGCGTATCTCGAGGCGCGGCGCATCCTGCAGCAGAATGCGGAGCGGCTGGCCGGGCAATCGATGGTGAGCCTGGCCGGACAGGCCGAGCCGTCGGGCCCGGACCGCGAGGCGCCAGCCGCGGCTTCCGCACCCGTCAGCCGGACGTTGCCGCCGATCCGGCGGGCCCAGCAATGGTGACGCTCACCGCCCCCGTCACCGGGCCGCTCGTGGCGGCGCATGTGGCGCGCGACCATCCGGTCGTCACGCGGGACTATTCGCTGTTCACGGTCGCGATTCACGACATGGCCGAGCGCATCGGCACCTGGCTGGACGACCAGGTCGACGGCGCGACGATCTTCGGGCCGTCACGCTTCGGCAAGTCGAGCGCCGTCGACCACTGGCTGCAGCGCCTGTTGTCCGAGCGCCACGGCGGTTACGTCCCGCTGGTCATCTGGAGCCACACCGACTCGGGCAGCGCGGCAGCCGTCGGACGCTTTTATGCGCACCTGCTCGAGGCCAGCGGGCACCGGCTGGCGCAGGCACGACGCAGCCCCCTCGAGCGTCAGACCATGCTCGTCGAGCGCTGGATCGAGCTCGCCGCACAAGGCGGCGGTCGCTTTCTGGTGTTGGTGATCGACGAGGCGCAAGGCATGAGCCAGCGCGAGTGGCTGTGGCTCGTCGAGCTGCACAGCCTGCTCGAGAAGCAGCGCATCCGCCTGTGTGTGTTCTCGATCGCGTCGCTGCAGTTTTTCGACGAGCCATTAGGCATGGCGCTGGCCGGCGGCGCCCACGTCGCCGCCCGCTTCATGCTGGCGGCCGCCCCATTTCACGGGGTGCGCAGCGTCGACGAGCTCGCCTACGTGATGCGCGGGTACGACGAGGGCAGCGAGTGGCCGGCCGGCTCGGGCTGCTCGTTCACGGCGGGGCTGGCCCCGCGGCCGTGGGCCGGAGGCTTTCGGATGGCGCATCAGGCCGCGGCCCTGATGCGGGCGATGCAGGAGGCGCTGCCGCCTCGTTATGCGGGACTGGTCGATTTCCCGATGAAAACCGTGGCGCAGGCGTGCCGCCACGTGCTGCTGCGTGTTGCCGGCGGCGCCGACGTCGAGACAGTGACCTCGCCCGAGGCCTGGCGGGCCGCGGTCGACGGCAGTGGGCACAGCACGCTGATGGCGCTGGTGTCGGCGACCGCCGCGCTGCGCGGTGCAAGGCGCCGGGAGATCGGCCGTGCCTGACGGCCGCTTGACCTGGCACGCCGGCAGCGTGCTGCCGTACGCGTCGCTCTGGCATACGGTGTTGCGCGCCTGCGCGCTCAATGCCCTTCACCCGCGCGACTTGCCGCCCCGCATGGCGCGCCCGCTCGCGACGGTGGAACTGCTCGAGAACCACGGCGATGTTGATGTGACGGCGTTCGCGCACGCGCTCGGCGAGTCGCCGGCGGCCTTTCGGTGGTCGACCCTCGGCGGGCTACCAGCCTGGCTGGACCGCGCGCTCGTCGTGCCGCAGCCGCGTCTGTGCCTGGCTTGTCTGGCAGCCGGCTACCATGCCGCGCTGTTTTCCGTCGCGCTGCTCGATGCGTGCCCGATTCACGGCATGCCGCTCGTCGACCGTTGTCACTGCGGAGCGCCATTTCGTGCGACGCTGCGCTCACTGACCGACTACGGGACGGCCGGCAGTTGCCAGTGCGGTCGGCTGCACTTTTTTACCCGTGACACCTGCCGTCGGCCTAGGCTGACGCCGGCCATGACCCGCAGCCTCGATCCGGTTGCCGCCTGGCTGGACGCGATGTCGAGCCTGATCCGCCCGGCGCGACTGGAAGAGGCCTTGTGCCAACCGGCGCCCGACAGCGTCGCGTGGCTGGCGGCCGCCGCCGACACGCTCGGCCTGCCGTATCCCGCGTGTTTCCGGACGATGCGTCCGATCCACGTCGCGGCGGTCTGGTACGGCACCCCGTTTCCCGTGGTGTCGTCGCATCACCCCCAGCCGCAGCAAGCCGTCGCGCGAAACGACGGGCCGACGTCGTATTGGCCGACGACGCCCGCCACCACGGTTTACCGGGCGCTTGCCCGCCATGTCCGACGACACCTGGCACCCGGCAGCACGCGTTGGGTGGCCGGTTTCATCGACGCTTGCGACCCGCTGATGATTGCCGAGCAGGTGGGCGGCAGCCGTCGCGCGCGTCAGGCCTTTGTCGATTTGCTCTGGGGGCGCGACCGAGTCCCGCATCGAGCAGCGGCGCTGGCCCGATCGGCCGCCGCCGGCGGGAACGGTGGGGCACTTCGCCGGGATGCTGGAGGCCGATTGCCTGGTTCGCGGCGCGGCCGATGTCGATGCCGCGGCCCGGCATTGGCTCGCCTGCCATGCCGCGCGCGTGAGCCTCGGTGCCGCTTGGCGCGACGCGCAAGCGCGTGCGACGGCCGCCGTGCGATCCGGTGTGGCCGACTGGTCGGCCACCGCGCCGAGCACGTCGTGGCGCGACAGTGGGTGGCTTGCGCGCGTGACGCCCGCCGGGCTGGCTTTCGTGGCCCCAAGCCAGACGTACTGGGCGGCCGCAAACCGCGTCGACAAGGCGACGCGCCAGGCGGCCGATGCGGCCCGCCGGCAGGCGCGTCGAGACACGATGTGGGCGGCCAGTCGGGACGCGTGCCTGAGCTGGTCCGACGACGTTGGATGGCACGTGATCGACGCGATCGCCCCGGCCGACGACGATCTGCGGCGGCGCAGACTGTTGGGGCTGCCGGCTGGACGGCCATGGTGCTGGCTCTATCGGGCCGCCGACGGCCGTTTTGTGGCGCGCGGGGACGGTGCCCGGCTGCAGGTGCTGGCCGCCACGCCCGCCGCGGCGATCGCGGCGCTCCGGCGTGGTGCGACGGACTTTTGGCGGGTCTGTCAGGTTGCGCTGCCATTCCCTCCTTCGGCACCCATCGTTACGCCTGATCCGATGGCCGCGCAACGGGCAGCGGACTATCGGTTTTTCGTGGCGTGTGCGCGTGGCGCGCGAGGCTTCTGGCGTGATGCAAGCACGCTGGCTGAGGCGGCTCGTACCTACCGACGCGCGAATTCGCGCTGCGACTTTCGTCGATAGATGGCGGGGAACTTCAGCACTATTTGACGTTGACACAATATCGCTGCATGGCGACTGGTGTTCTAGGCAGCAGTGAACTAGAGCAGTCGAAAATCAGTGAAAGCCGAGTGTCCGGATTGGTTCACCATCCGGATGGCAAAGATGCGGAATTTGGGGGGAGATTTCGTGTTTGTTCTAGGACGGGGGATTCAAGCGTGTTAAATCAAGCTTTTACAGTCAAGGACATACGCAATGACGACGCCTCCGATTAGCCGGTCGACAACTCCCACGGAATATTCGCCTCCCAGCGATACGCGTCACGCCGTTGCGCCGCCGTCGTCTCCCTCCCAAGCTGAGCCAGCCGGCTTGCTCGTTTCTCTTCCGCAAAACAGGCGACGCCCAGCTAGCGCTTCGCCACAAGACGGATCGTCGTCCGGGCGTCGCGTGAGACGGAGCAATATTGCTCCGAGCCCTGCGTCGCTTGCTGGTGGCGCTCAGGGAGCCACGCCGGTAAGCAATGCTGAAAGCGCCGCGGCCGGCCCGCGCGCGGATCGCTTTTGGACAATGAATAGCGCGATAGGTGACGTGCGTGGCGGAGCAACAGCCGAACAGGTGATCGCGGCCCACCATCTGACCCACCCGCAGGACCTCGCCGAGATTCACGCTGAAGCGGCGCGGGTCGCTGCCAGCGGTGGCCCGCGCGCGCATTTTTCGACAATGAACTACGCGATAGATGCGGTGCGTACCGGCGCAACGGCCGAACAGGCAATCGCGGTCCACCATCTGACCCACCCGCAGGACCTCGCCCAGATCCGCGCTGAAGCGGCAGAGGTCGCTGCCAGCGCTGGCCCGCGCGCGCCGGCCGCCGAAGCCCGGCCGATATTGCAGCCGGTAAGCAATGCTGAAAGCGCCGCGGCTAGCCAGCGCGCGCCGGCCAGAGCTTGGCTAGCCGCAAGTGCGGCCATCGATCGTGGCGAGACGGCCGATCAGGCAATCGCAGCCAACAACCTAACGCACCCAGCGGATATCGCTAACATGCGCACCCGAGAGGCGGCCGTTGCGGCAATCGGTGGCCCGCGCGCGCCGACCGCCGAAGCCCGGCCGATATTGCAGGCAGATACACGGACGGCAGAAGAAATCGCTCGCACGGCAGCCCTGCACCGTCCGGGGGTACAGAGAGGACTGGATGATTTGCCCGCGATGCGGCAAAGCCTCGGTACAACCCCAGGTACCGAAAAACAACGGCAACGGGCCCAGACTTATGTTGGCCGCCTTGCGGTCCTTGAAACATCCCTTCGCGGAGAAAACTGGAGCGCGCTTCGCCATGCGGCGTATGCCATTGAGGAGCAGGCCGCTGACGACTACGAGGACGACGAGATCAGCGGCGCTGCTTACAGTTCCATAACGGACCAGTTGGCCATTGTATTCCGACGGGTCCCAGAGGAATAAGCCGACACGGCGGTGTTCTTTGTGAGCGTTCGGCATACGGTCGGACGCGACACCGAGACCCGATCGGCCAGAGCGCCGATCGGGTGGCCGCCGCGGTCGTGCATCCGGCGCAGGCAGGGCGCGCCGGGCCTGGATGCGCGCGGACCGGTGACGGCTACCGGACCCCGCCCGTGAGATAAGCTCGTTATCACGACAGCAGCATGCGGATGCCAAACATCTGCGACGGGAACCGTGGGAGAGGCCTGCCGCAGGACGTGACGGAGCTGCGCTCGGCGAATGGGCGGGGAGGATCGGACGGTCGCCGTCGCGGCTAGTAACAAAATTAGTTGAAAACTGGTAACAAATTTAGTTGTGTGCGCTTGCACAACTAAATCTGTAACCAATCCGGTGCGGCGCAGCATTTCCCGCAATCCCTTGATCTACAAGGCGAAGCGGCCGGATGCGATTTCAACTAAATCTGTAACTATCGCGTCCGCGACGTCAACTAAATTTGTAACGTACTGCGCGATTTCAACTAATCTTGTGTCGTAATGGTCGACGCGCTGGCGGAGGCGACCGATGGCACGACGCTCACGCTTACGGGCAGGCGGTTCCTTGAACGACGGCACGGGATTGAACGACGTCGATCTTGCCGCTTGGCCGTCGATCGACGAGCTCGCGCTTTCCGCCAAGCGACGCGCGCTCTATCGGCGACGCGAGCGCGCGATCCGCCTGTACCTAAACGGCGCGACCGACCGCCAAATCCAAGCGGCCTGCAGGCTGGGCCGCGTCCAGACGTACCGGCTGCTGACCGAGCGCTGCCTCAAAACCACCCGGATGGCCGCGTCAACGGCTGGCGAGGCCTCCTGCCATATACCCGCGTCAAATCCTACGAACGAACTGCACCGCTCAAGCTCAACGCCTGGAGCGGCGGAGCCGTGGGAGCCTTGCAGTGGGTGTTCGAGTCGCCAGCGGGGCGGGGCCTCGAAGAGCGCCTGCGTGAGCGGATACTCGGCAAACGTAGTGACCTAGAAGCCTCGCGTCGGCCGCGTATCGCGGTGTTCCGCTGGTTTCTGGCCGAGCTGCGTGCGCGCGGTTTCGAGCGGCGCGGCGAGTGGCCGTTCAATGTCGAGAAACGCGGCTACGTCACGCTCGCCCGCTACATTGACCGCGTGCTTGCCGAGCATCCTGCTCGGGCGCGCCGGCGACGGTACGCGCCGGCCACCACTGGCGCCGTTCGAGCGCGTCGAGTGCGATGCCCACAAGCTCGACACCCGTATGACGGTGCTGGTGCCGTCGCCGCACGGCGGCACCGAGCCGCGCCCGATCCACCGCCTGTGGGTCGTCGTGCTGATCGAGGTCGCCTCGCGCGCGGTGCTGGGCTACCACCTGAGTCTACGGCGCGAGTGCGCAGCTGTTGAAGTTCGCAGATTCTGCTAATGGTGTCCGTTCGAGCGCTAATCGTGTCCAGTGATTCCGCTAATGCGGGGCGGCGACCGTCAAGCTGAGGAAGTGAGCAGCAGCAGGTCGCTGGCGAGGTATTCATCGACGTGCGCTGAATTCGGAACGATGGAGTTGAAGCGCGACATGGGCGTGCACCACGGCCCAATGTCGACAGCCTCCCCCACCCTAAAAAACAGGCATTAAAGTCGCACCCTCGTCCTTTTGACGAGAGGTATATTGTTGCGCACGCACCCAAGTTGTTGATCATCGGTTACGTTCACGCCATGCTCTCGTCACGAGCGACTTTCCTCATTACGCCGCTCGTGAGCCACATCCGACATTGCAAGCTCTTGAAGGTGCATTAGCAAAATCTTCGCACATACACCCCCCTTTGTTGCATTCCCGCAACGCATGCGGACATGAAAGGAGCATCGTTCTCAGCCTTTGCTGACGGCGCTACCACGAGTTTACCCATTAGCAGTATCTGTGGTCACTGTTAGCAAAAACGTCGAACGGCAACAGCTGCTGCTCGTGACGACCGGGCTACCGCGGCTCGGCGACTTCCCGCGCCGCTACCTGCTGTCGGGCAGCGTGCTGTTCGTCGCGTACGAATGGTGCCTGTCGCTGTCGATCGGCAACGCGCATACCGCGCGCCAGGCGATAGAGGTCGGCATGGTCAACTATCTGTGGCCGACGTTCACGATGGTGTTCGCGATCCTCTTTCTGCGGCAGCGCGCGAACCTGCTGATCGTGCCGGGCGTGCTGCTCGCGATGATCGGCGTCGGCTGGGTGCTCGGCGGCGAGCACGGCTTCGATACGGCTGGCATGGCGGCCAATGTCGTCGACAACCCGCTCAGTTACGGGCTCGCGTTCGCCGGTTCGCTGATCTGGGCAGCCTATTGCACCGTGACGATCAGAATCGCGAAGGGCAAGAACGGCATCACGCTGTTCTTCATCCTCGTCGCGCTGTCGCTGTGGATCAAGTACCTGCTCGACGGCGAGCACACGGTTGTGTTCAGCTTCAATGCGCTCGCGTACTTCGTGCTCGCTTCAGCCGCGATGGGCTTCGGTTATTCAGCGTGGAACATCGGCATCATGCGCGGCAACGTCGCGATCCTGGCCGGCGTGTCGTACTTCATTCCGGTCATTTCGGCCGGCCTCGCCGCGCTGCTACTGGACGCGTCGCTGTCGTCGAGCTTCTGGACCGGCGCGTTCTGCATGTGCGGCGGCTCGGTGCTATGCTGGCTCGCGACGCGCAAACGCGCGCCGCAGCCGGTTGCTGCGGCGGTGGAGCAGTGCACGTAGAGGTGGCGCGGTTCGTGCGCGTTCCGCGGTCCGAACGGCGGCCGCGGCGTGTTCATGGCGGCCGGTGCCAAATCGGCTGCCCTTTTTCGCTGCACGGACCGGCACGTTTCTGCGTAGACTTTCGTTGATCGGCCCACATTGCCCCGGGAGCAGCGAGCAAGATGAATGAACGTCCGAAGCACATCGCGGATTTCGTCCGAATCGCCGGCGAACTGTTCCAGTCGGAGAAGCTTCCCCCTGCCGCGCGTGCATTCGCGCCGCAAGTGTTCGCACGGTTGCAGAAGCCGTCGGACAACGGCGCGCGCAATGCGATGCGCTACCCCGCATGCGAGTGGCTGGAGCCGGCGCTCGAGTCGGTCGCACGCGTGAATCCGACGTTCGCCACCGTCGCGCAACTGATCAGGTCGCTCGAGCCGGTGGTCGGCTGGACGCGCCGTACGTCGGGAAAGGACGGTAGTCCGAACTACATCGACGGACACGTGAACGGAATGATCTGCGGGCCCGGCGGTGCAGAAAGCCGCGACGACATTCAGCTCGGCTTTTCGTTGATGATGCCCCGCGTGCGATACCCGGATCACGGTCACGCGCCGGAGGAAGCCTACGTGCTGATGACCGGCGGCGAGTTCCGGCAGCAGAACGGAGAATGGTTCGATCCCGGGATCGGCGGCGGCATCCATAACCCGCGCGGCGCGCTGCATGCTATGCGCTCCGGTGACGCGCCGTTCCTCGCGATCTGGTGTCTGCTGGCGTAGACCGAAGCAAAGTTGTCAACGTTTGCGAAGTAAAAATGTCACTTCGGAGGTCGACACTGACGGGGAATCGGAAAACCGTCACGAAATCATAGATTTGCGTACCGCGAAACAAAATCTTCACCGAGGGCTGTGTCGCGAAGATCGGTGTCAACTCCCCTGCGGTGCCGGCAGCGGCGGTCACGCGTTGTGTGAAATCGGAGTCTGAGCGGCAATCGCAGCATAGTGATAAGGTTCCCTATCCTGCTTGCGCATTCAGCCCAACGTCAGGAGCTGTACGAGACAGCGAATGGCCATTCTGGCGCGCCGCGAACGACAAGTCGTACGTAGTCGCCTGCTTGCCTACGATATCATTGAGCGATCACAAATCGGCGCCCAACGTTGCCTCCTGGGCGCTTCCATTGTTGGCGTGGAGTTTCATCAGCGAGCGCCATAAGAACCCACGCTGATCCTTCATCGATGCCGTTGAAATGCCCTAACCTTCACCGGACCGCAATCGTCACTGACGATCCGTATCTGGCTGCACGCTTCTCTTGCGCGCTCGCTCGCCAGCGCTTTTATGTCGCAGTACTCGACGGCCCGCGCATGTCACGCGACGACGCCAAGGCTGAAGTGATAAGACGGAACAACGCGCTCGCTCGGCTCGGTGCGAAGGAGGCAATCCTCGCTGGCCTAAGCGATGAGGGTGCTGCGGCGATCGTAGCGCGATTGCCAAAAAAATATGCAAGGCGTTGTACAGCCGATGATGTTCCCGCGTTCGCCCCTCCAGAGCGGGTGGCGCGAGAGCCCTTGCGGTGGGGTCATGATGCTATCGGCGCCGGCGTCCTGCGCGCCCTTTATGAAGGACGCTTGATCGAGTTCGACGGAAACCGTTCACCATCGCCGGTCGTAGGGGGCAAGAGCGATCATTTGGTCATATGCGAGGCTGGAGAGCCGTTGTCAGAAGTCATTGCCGCCAACTATGCCTTCGCGCTTGGCGCTGGTCTCTGCATCATTCCGAAGGTCGATGAAGTTGATGCCACAGACATCCTTGAGGCTTACTATTCGATCGACGATGGGTGCCAATCACAAGCCGAAACTCGTCGGTACTTACAGGCACATCTACGCAGGCTCTGTGGAGACATAGTCCTTCCGCGAGAGGGATCACTGACTTTCTTCTCGCGTAAGCTGCCGTTCGGCGTCGCTTTTCCGGAACTGCCTTCGACACACCTCTTTACGTACCCCGATCTGGGGATCGCGGTCATCAATGGCTTTGTGGCCGAGCAACCGGATACGCGCGGAGTCAACATTGCCGTGCTGGTCGACCCTGAACGAACGCGTGCCCCGGAAATCGAGGCAGCGGCAGAAATTTTGCCCAGGAAACGAATGCTCGTTCGGGGTTGTCGAGGTGCCGCTGCCAACGTTAGCGCAATAGCGGAATTGGTCGATCTGTTCCCGTATGACCTTCTGATATTTGCCACGCACTGCGGCGATGCAAGGGGTTATCGCTGGACGTATCAGTTCACTGACAGCGAAGATCTGGAACGGGAGCTGGTTGTAGATATCGCGATCGGCGTGGGTCAGACTGACGATCCAGATATGTTGAATGTGACGCAATTCACCCGCTTTCATTCGCTCGATGGGGTGGACTGGAATGATCCGATTGCCAAAGCAAAGCTTTACGTCGGCACCGCAATTCGCGACTACATTGAGCGGACACGGAATGACGAGCTGGAGCCTGTCAAGAAGGAAACCGTCGACCGGGTGCGGATGTCGGCTGCCATGGCGATGCATGACAACAATTACCTCGCGATGCCGCGTGCTCTGGCCGAACACGGCTCGCCAATCATCATTAACAATGCCTGCGTGTCTTGGCATCAGTTGGCGGAACGATTCACGTTTGCTGGCGCAAGGGCTTATATCGGCACTCTTTATCCGGTCAGCGATCTTGAAGCCGAGACCATAGTCGTAAAGTTACTCGACAAGTATTGGGGCAAATGCCTCCCGCACGCTCTGTGGTCTGCCCAGAATGCTGTCTATAGTGCGGGAAGCGACCGACGACCTTACGTCGTCACCGGCGTTTATACCCAACGACTGAGAGTTACAGCGGAGAATGTTCCATCCGTTATCGTGAAAAAGCTCGTGGCCGCTCGTGACAGCTGGAAACGGCGGTTAACCGGGATCGGTGAGGACAGGTCCCGCAAACAGATCCAGGAATTCGTTCAATATTACGAACGTGAAGTTGAGGCGTTGCGTCGAGCTTTTACGAAGGACCGTTGACCGACCAAAGCAGCCGCTCAAGCGGCTGTGCAACGGCGAAGGCGAACGGCAACCGAACGCGGCCGGCCACCGCCCTACAAAGTGCGACCGGCGCAGATCGACCCTTCTCCGTCGCTCGTCGCGTCGCCATCGACCGGTTGTTGTTAATTGTGTTACCGCCACTTAACGTGTCACGAGAGATACCAAACGAAGCGCATCCAGTCGGGAAAGCGGCGGTATTGACGAGTGGTGAGCTCAAGGCTCTTCATTTCTAATGCGAGGGCTTTCATGTGAACGCCAATGTCGTCGAAGCGTGAAACCGATTCTGGTATGGAAATTCGTTCCAGCGCACGGTCTAGCGAGGAAACAGGAGCTTTGTCAGTCGGAAGGTTGGATGCGAGGGGGGCACCGCTACCTTCCGCGATCAAGCGCTCCATCGAGATCACCATATCGATTAATGCGGCCGCAATAAGAATCGCATTAGTCATGTTGTCTCCACCAGAGTTTGCGGTCTCGAGTTGTCGGTCGATATGTAGTAACGTCAGGATTCGAGCGGGGATCGGCGGATGCGTTGATACATCAAGGTTTCCGAGCTCTTTCAGTGCAAAGTCCGGTAATAGGGAAAGCAGACCTATTACGACGCCAATGCATACAACCAAATCTCGATTCGCGTCAGAGGTCAGCAACGTCTCCCAGACCACTCCCATCGAGTCGTCGCACGCTACTGTCGTGCTTTGGAACTTGCGGGCTTGCTCTTGCATAAATTGCCGCGTGTAAATCAGTCCGTTTACGTCGGCGTCGGCCTCAAGGGCCTGACTTCTGATCCTTCGTTCCGGCGATAAGTCACGCTCTGCCGCAGCTGCTGCCCACTCATCGAGAATGTCCAACCCGTCAAATAGTGCATGATCGTCTGGTCTCGCCGCAGATCGCGTGTACGCGGCTTTGTCCGCGCCCTCATGCCCGAGTCCGGCATGGGCCAACTCATGATGAACAACAAATGCAAACGCGACATGGGCGAGCAGCCCCCCGAATGCCGTGCGGTGATCTTCATCATTAGGAAGCTTGCCCCATAGATCCGACAAGAAGTTTCGCGCCTGACCTTCTCGAAGTGCGCTGCCCAAAAGCCGCTCTGCCTGTCCGCACGCGACCTGAATGTTTTGCACCAGGCCACGGGTCAGCAGTACGCCGTAGCACTGAGCGGGCCAAATCACCCATGCGCCGGATTCATCGCGGTCAAGGAGGTGGAACTGGATCGGTTTCGCGTGCTCCATGGCGAGAAACATCCGCTTCACGAGCATTTCGCCAAGCTGATGGAACTCCTCCTGTTCGGCTAGCGCGGTGGCGCGACGCCCAAGGATCCGGGGCGCCGTAGACGAGTTGCGCCAGATCTTTGAAAAATTCTCACTGAGCCACTTGTCCAAGTATTTTGCAGGGTGCATAGGCCTAAATCTGACTGGTCAATAAAATCGGTTCTGTGGCCGTTGTCACGGGTAGAACGTCCATTCGAACAATGCTGTCACGCGAACTTGAACGTCGCCTCTTGGCCGAACGCGGCCCGCCGCCGCCCTGTGACGCACGACCGGCGCAGATCGCCCCACAAGCGACCTTCGGACTTCTCCAAAGCAGCCTTTCGACGTCGCTATATGCATGCGTCCGACAAGACGCTGTGTCTCGGCCACGAAGCTTCCTTTGATAAATTCAGTCTGGCTGATCTCTGAGGATCTCAGGAACAAGCGAGTTGCTGGCAACGAATGCCGCTCACGGGTTCTGCCTGCCCGGACCGTAGCGATGCGGTCAGGGCGCGGTCAGAGAGCGCGCATACCCTAAACCTCGCGTCATAGAAGGCGGGGCCAGCGTTAAGCGTGCGCAGCATCTCCGATAGAACAAAAGCAGATGACACAGCGCCGACGAACGGAACCGCGACTGACTTGCCTGCGACCAGAACGCGACCGCATTCGTCCGGCGCAAGCGCGCCGTAGCCCTGGTTCGCCTCCGCCCGGCGACGCGCCCGTTCGTCCCTTTCCCGGCGCGCCTGCGCGCTCTCAAGTGGCCACAAGTCAGCCGCAGGCCGCCGGTTCGGCCACGTAT
The DNA here is from genome assembly GCF_002223365.1 of Burkholderia sp. AU6039. NCBI lineage: Bacteria > Pseudomonadati > Pseudomonadota > Betaproteobacteria > Burkholderiales > Burkholderiaceae > Burkholderia > Burkholderia sp. AU6039. Next base: position 5,452 of record NZ_NKFK01000009.1, on the reverse strand, counting down.
GCACAGCTACGGAATCGAAAGTTCCGACTTCGCCGCCCAAGCCCGAATCGAAGATCAACGGAAAGCCCGCTTGGGTTAACCACTGACGCGCCTCGTTGTCGTCGAATCCCGACAGCGCAATCACGGGCTCACGATCACTTCGACGATAATTCCCATCTACGAACCGCTCAATCAGCCGGGTATCGAATCCGCGCTTCATAAGCCATTCCGACACCACACGGGTCTTGGGGTGTCCGAGCGTGTCGCAATTCAATAGAGCGCCCGTTTCCAGATTCGGCGATTCGACCAGGTCGTCGTCGCATAGATAGATTCTTGAGCCTTTGGTGGTAGAAAACGGCAGACATGCGAGTGCCCAAAGGTAGGCTTGTCCAAGGTGGCCCAACCCGAAGCAGGAAAGCTCCACCGGGGCTTCGTCAATGGCGCCCCCAATCGAGTCGGACGAATCATCCGGCAAGTCCGGTCGCCACAACGAAAATCCGATGGCGCGGCGTGCAGCCGCTACGCTAATACGCGCGAACGAAGCAAACACCTCGCCCACCGCCACGGCTGCAGCGGCAAGCGGTGCCAGCGCACACCATGGACGCTCAGGAAGCCGCGCGACCTGCGCCGCAGGCCCGACACTCACTTTCCAGCCATCAAAGGTAATGCGTAGGGAAAGCCTTCGCGGGCCCGCATCACCCAGCAGGATGTGAACCCGGTCGGGATCGACGCCTTCAAGGTGACGCTGCCCACCGAGTTCCTCCAGCGCGTTCCCCAGCGTCGACTGCAAGCTGACGCGCACGAGTGTCCGTGCCGCCCATACGCTGTCCGGCGCGATCACCTGCACCGGAGCAGCAAAGCACTTTACGGCGAGATTTACCACCGTAAGGAGCGCCACCTGCTTTGCATGGGAATTTGCAACGTCGGCGCCGACTACGATTTGCAATCGGCGAGCCGCACGTGCGATCCGGGATTCTTTCGGTGCGGTCCCGTCACGGTCAAGCCAGATTTTGTCGATACGGGACAAATTGCCTGGAAGCTCCGATATTTCGATCATTGCATCACCACAAGGAGAGACGCACGGGGGCATTCGCATTCCCTGCGTCGAAAGACCGCCACTGGCGCTTCCCGAGAAAGCGGTGAATGCCCACCCTCGAAAGCGACCACAACGACGTGTCGCCGAAGCTCGGCAGGATCAAGGCGACGTGCCCGGCGATCGGGATCATCGGGTTGGCTTTGTCTACCGAGCTCTGCCGGACATCCGGCGTCGGGTGCGTATGCACGTCAGCTAGCACATGCAGCCCGCGCCTGTTGCAGACTTCCCACAAAGAGGAGAAGCCCGTCCGATGGAACTCGACGATCCCGTGACTCAGCGCCTTGGGGTCCAGATCGTCATAGCAAATGAAATCGACGACCTGGCGCTTGGGGGCATTCTGCCGACCGAGGAGAAACGCTCCGGATTCCCGTCGGCCGCGGCTACGTGAAGCGAGCTGGCGCACCAGCCGACGCCACAGCATGAGCGGGATTTCGATCTGGTCGCTATTGGCCAAGATAGTCCCCGCAGTTGAGCCAACGATAGATGAGCGTGATGAAATCAGTCAGCTTCACGGTCGGATTCCATGCATCCTTCGTCCAGGGGTGTCCCGGAATCGCGAGCCGGTCGTAATGGTGATAGAAACCACGACCAGGCGCGGCCCACCCGGCGACCTTGAACACTGACGCAACGGTAGAACCGGATCGGCCTTTGGGCCATTTTTCAGGAGCGAGGAAGGTGCCCGTGCCCGGATCCCAAAAACCGCCCGTGCTGGCTTGGCTGCCGTATTGGTCAACATTCCATCGCACCATCCACTGATCCGGGCTGTTGGGTCGAATCCCTGCCGTGATCCATGTATCGACGTAAGGCCAGACAAGTCCTGACACCGGCGTTGCGAGCGCCCAGCGGCCCCCCGCAACACCAGCGCGAAAACGCCCCCCCGTCAGTTCCGCCTCAAGCAGCCGCTGCGCGTTCGTCGACATGGTCAGCCCTGCGGATTGACTTCTTTGACCAGGTTGAACTCGAGCGCATGCTGCCCGGGACGCAGAAGCTCGCCAAGGTGCTGGTCGATTCGCGGAATTTCCTTGGACGGCTCCAGTTCCAGCACCAGTTCTGCACTATCGGCGTCGTCGATATGAAAGCGCTTCTTGGCCCACACCGTGACGGTTTCAATCGTCGCGGCGGGAGAAAAGTGGCGCTTGGGCTTCTGGCCGTTGTAATTCACCATCACGGTGACGCTACGTGCCGCCTTCGTGTGAATGTGCCGCTTCTCAGGCATCAGGAGTGCCAGCACGGTCAAACTCACGTCGGCCGGCGCGTGAGTGTCGCACTCGCCATCTACGTCGGTACGCGCCTCCTCGGCCTCTCCTACGAAAACGAACTCGCCATCTCCGGGCAGCGCGTTGTGGCGCGCGAGCACGTCCTTCAGCAGCTCGTCGCCTGCCGCCTCGATTACCTGCGGGTCCCCGCAGCCGTGCAAAAACAGTTCAAATAATTGGGGCTCCATCGAACACCTCACGCAAAAACATGATTGCGATCGTGCGAGGGGCATGGCAGACTTGTTGTCCAGACAAACAACCTCGCCTCGTTTTATGCGCAGACGCGGCATATTGGAGCAAGTGCATCCGTTGTCTGGCTAGACAACAGCCTGGCAGAACTTTTTGCTGCTGTCAAGCAGAGGACGCGGTGCGTCCGTATTTGCCTGCTCATGGGCCACGGGGCGTGGCTCGGCCGAGATGACGACTGCGGGCTACCGTCTGTCGCTTGTGAATATTGATTTCGGAGAAACCTGATGCCCCAGACCGGCCTAGGCGCAGCGCTGCGAGCGCTGCGTGAACGCCGAACGCTCTCACAGCGCGAATTAAGCGAACTCAGCGATGTGGATAACGCCTACATCAATCGCCTTGAGAGCGGCGAGAAAACCAACCCGACGCCCGACACTTTGGCCAAGCTGATACGCGCGCTGAAAGCGCCAGAACGCGATGCTGCGATGGTCAAGTGGCTCGCGGATCATGCGGACGCGTCGGTGGAATTGGTCAAATATGTGCTTGACCACGCGGAGATTCCGGTGGACTACTTCATCTCCGCCGCGGGAATGCGATTTCGAGGCGACGCTCGCCCCACTCCCGAAAAACTCATCGAACGGGTCAAGCGTCTTTACGAAGCCGAAGACGACGAGGAGTAGGCCGTGGATGATCAGGATGTTCAGCGCATCGCGCGCGACTGGATTTCAGACCTGGATCTATCGAACATCCGAAACGATCTCACGCCATACATCAAGAAGGCCAACGCCCGATTGCATGTGGAGGACTTGGGCTCGGGACAATCGGGCACTACCGTCACCATCAGGGGCAAGACACACATCACCGTCAACTCAGGCGAACCCGATGAGCGGCAACGGTTTACGATTTGCCATGAGATCGCACACATCGTACTTGGCCTTCCTTCCCGGCACGAACTTGTTCCGCAATGGGGATATGTCAAGCGTGACCAGAATGAAGTCTTTTGCGACACCTTCGCCGCAGAACTGCTCATGCCCTGGCAGCAGTTCCAGGCGATCATTCGGGACATCGACGAACCGAGCCTCGCCGCCATACAACAATTAGCTCAGGAGTTCAAAACATCGTATCCCGCGGCCTGCTCGCGCTTCGCCCAGTTTGCATCATTCCCCTGTGCATTCGTGACAATGGAGTCAGGGCGCATACGCTACGCCGCACGCTCGACGACATTGCGTCAGATGGGTGCGAAGATTCCATCGAAGTCACCTATCCCCGATGCCTCCGTTGCAGCGCGGCTGCGCGCCTTGGAAAAAAGCGGTACGGAACAAGGCACCGTGGAGCAGGACATATGGTTCGACGATTGGGAAGTCGGGCTCGATCTCACTGAACTCGCCAGGCACTATGCGAAAACGGATACCACCGTGTCATTGATTTGGTTTTCTGAGGAAGACGCGCCTAGAGTCGAAGTCGACAGATTCGGCAGTCGCATCATCGAGGACGAAGGCCTGTCCGAACTGACGGGTGAGCTTTCGTTTTCCAAGCGGAGCAGACGCAGATGATCGTGGATTTCTGACAGCGATCGGTCCTCCAGTTTTCACGTCCTCTCGTAGCCTGGGCGATGCGCACCGCAAAGCCGTGCTGGGCACGAATGCGAAGCCCGAATTCCCGTCGCGTTGGGATATTTGCCGGACCAACTGAGAGGAATCATGACGCGCGTCCGTCGCCTTGAAATTCGCAATTTCCGCTCGATACAGACGCTCGATTGGACACCGTCCAACGGCGTGAACTGCCTTATTGGCCCGGGTGACAGCGGCAAATCGACCATCCTTGATGCCATCGACCTGTGCCTTGGAGCGCGGAGGAGCGCACCTTTCGGCGACACGGACTTCTTCAGCCTGGACGTCACCCGGACCATCACGATTGCGATCACGCTCAGCGCACTACCCGACGCGCTGAAGAACATCGACACCTACGGAGAGTTCCTTCGCGGATTTGACCTCGGCACCGGGCTGCTTGAAGACGAGCCGCGCGCACGTCTAGAAACGGTTCTGACGCTGAGGCTCGAGGTCAACGGCGACCTCGAGCCGAATTGGACGCTCTACTCCGACCGAGCCGCCCACCAGCAACTGGAAGCTGCCCAAGGGATGCACGGGTAGGCTCAAGTCGAAGGTTGGTGCCTCACGATGAGGGATAGAGGCGTTCATATCATTTCTCTCAAGAGTTGAAGTCTCGACAAGGCCCAGGGCCGGCTCAACCACATGAGCGATTGCTCGCTTCGGGTATTCGTAGTTTCGACGTAGAAACTTGAGAATTTCGCTCGTCCGACTCTCCACCGGTCGTTGCGGTAACGTCAGTGGACTGGCGCCCGTACTATACTGAGGTTCGTCCCCGCATTGCAGCACCACGATCGCGGTGCGGTCGTACTCGCTACGCCACTGGTGTCCCATCATCGCCGTCCCCTCCCGCATCGGGATTGCCCAGGCCGTGGCGTTCCAGTTGTAGTTGCGATTCATCGTCGAGCTTGGCGGACGGCTCGCACATGACCACCGCTACCAGGTCGGCCATGATCAAGCCTGCGGGACCGTGGCGTCTGCACAATCCGGGTCGGGTGGGCTGCGAAAGTTCAGCAGGCCACCGAGCGCAGGGCCGCCCCAGCGGCAGAACTCGTCAGCATAGTCGACGCCGGCCGGCTCGTAGCGCGAGGCGCGCTGGATTACGTAGGTCAGGAAGGCCAGCAAAAGCAGGCCATCCTTCGCCTCGGTGGTGAAGTAATCGTTGCAGTACGAGGGGTCCAGTTGGAGGTCGCGCTGGATATGACCTGCTCCCCGCGTTTAGTACGGTGACGGTGTAGAGTCCGTTCCAGAGAGGAACGGCAATGAAAAAGCGATTCACCGAAGAACAGATCATCGGCATCTTGAAGGAAGCCGAGGCTGGCCTGAAG
>NZ_NKFK01000050.1:0-24434 GCF_002223365.1 Burkholderia sp. AU6039 | reverse complement strand
TCTACGCCGATCGCGGTTACGACTCCGAGCGACATCGACGCGCGTTGCGCGATCGCGGTATCGAGCCGGTGATCGCCAAGCGCCGTACCGAACATGGCAGCGGCCTTGGCAAATATCGCTGGGTCGTTGAACGCACGCATGCCTGGCTGCATCACTTCCGTCGCCTCCGTATTCGTTTCGAGCGCCGTGCTGATATTCGTGGCGCGTTCCTCAAACTCGGCTGCTGCTTGATCTGCTGGAACACCTTGCAGCGGACTCAGCAGTCTTTATGAAACCGTCTCTAAGATCTACTCGTCCCACCCGCCTTATCGCGACACTGCCTGGTTATCAGCGCCCTTCGAGCCACCCTTTGGTTTTCGAATTTACTCCGCAGCAGCGCCGCGTAGCAGCCAGCGGCGCGTGGCCGGGCGGGGCGCCGGGCTGCGGCGCCGGAACTCGACGGCGATGCCACGTCGCGGCGCATCGGCGACGAACGCGTCGAGCAGTTCGAGCACGTCGTGATCGATGTAATCGGCGCGTGTCGCGTCGATGATCACCGCGGCCCGGTCGGGAATGTGCCGCAGGTGATGCTTGACCTGCACCTTGCCGAGAAACGACACGTCCTTGCGGAACGACAGCAGGAAGTGGTCGTCGTGCTGCGCGAGCGTCACGGGGCTCTTCAGGTTCGCGACGGCGACAGCCAGCACGCTGCACGCGAGGCCGAGCGCGATGCCGAACAGCAGGTCGACCGCGAGCACGCCGGCGATCGTCGCGGCGAACGGCACGAAGGCGGCCGGCCCCTGCTTCATCACCGAGCGGAACAGCGCCGGTTTCGCCAGCTTGAAGCCGGTATGGATCAGGATCGCGGCCAAGCTCGCGAGCGGAATCAGGTTGATCAGGCCGGTGAGCGCGAACACGCTCGCGAGCAGCAGCACCCCGTGCACGATCGCCGACATCCGGCTTTGCGCGCCCGCGTTGACGTTCACCGAACTGCGCACGATCACCGACGTGATCGGCAGCCCGCCGACCGCGCCCGCGACGAGATTGCCGACGCCCTGGGCCTTGAGTTCGCGGTCGGGCTGCGTCGGCCGGCGCTTCGGGTCGATCTGCTCGACGGCTTCGAGGCTCAGCAGCGTCTCGAGGCTCGCGACGACCGCGAGCGTGATCGCGACGCGCCACACGTCCGGATTGACGAGCTGCGCGAAGTTCGGGCCGAGTTCCGCATGCTTGAGCGACGCCGCAAAGGCCGCGAACGAGCCGAGTTCGGGCAGCGTCACGCGATGGGCGGCGCCCGGCGCGACCGACGGTGCGACGATGCTCAGCACGAGCGTGGCGCCGATACCCAGCACGACGACCGCAAGCGGAGCCGGCACCGAGCGCACCAGCGCGAAGCGGCGCAGCGCGGACGTGTCCCACGCGATCAGCAGCGCGAGCGACGCAAGCGCGATGGCCGTGGCGGCCCACGCGACCGGCAGGCCGGGCCAGTTCGCAAACGATTGCGCGGCCGAACCGCCGATACCGAACGCGAACGGAATCTGCTTCACGATCAGCAGCAGGCCGATCGCGGCGAGCATGCCCTTGATGACGGGTGACGGAACGTAGGCGGCGAAGCGGCCGGCGCGCAGCATGCCGAACCCGAACTGCAGGACGCCGGACAGCAGCACCGCGAGCAGGAACGCGGAGAAGCTGCCGAGTTGCGCGATACCTTCGACGACGATCACGACGAGGCCGGCGGCCGGCCCGCTGACGGACAGCGACGAACCGCTCAGCAGCGCGACGACGATGCCGCCGACGATGCCGGATACGAGCCCGGCAAACGGTTCGACGCCGGATGCGTTGGCGATGCCGAGACACAGCGGCAGCGCGACGAGGAACACGACGACGCCGGCGACGATGTCGCGCGGCAGGGTGGACAGGCGCTGGTTCAGTTTCATGGTCGGGATGATTTCATTGGCTTTTGGGGGCAGGTCAGCCGAGCGCGCAGGCCGTCGCGGCCTGCGCGGGTTCGACGTCGACGGGCGGGGTGGTGTAGCCGGAATCGAGTTCCTTCAGGCGGCCGTCCGCGAGCGAAAAGATCCAGCCGTGCACGAGCGGCGGCCGTTCACGGCCCCGCACGATCGGGGACGCGCGCAGCAGCCGCACCTGCTCGAGCACGTTGAGCTCGGCGAGGCGGTCGGCGGCGGCCGTGTCGTCGAGCACGTCCAGCGTGTCACGATGGCGTCGCGCGAGCGCGCACAGCGGCGCGATGCGGCGCGCGACGTGCGGCAGGTCGGACGGCGGCGGGAGCAGCGATGCGCGTACGCCGCCGCATCCGTAGTGCCCGCACACGATCACATGGTCGACCTGCAGCACGCGCACCGCGTACTCGAGCACGCTGGCGGAATTGTCGTCGTCGGGATGGAACAGGTTCGCGATGTTGCGATGGACGAACAGTTCGCCGGGCGCGCAGTGCGTGATGGTTTCGGCCGGCACGCGGCTGTCGGCGCAGCCGATCCACAGCACGCGCGGGTTCTGGCCGCGCGCGAGCGCGTCGAAGAAACCGGGCGTGTGTTCACGCGTTTCGCGGGCCCAGGCGATGTTGGCAACCAGCATGCTCTTGGGGCGGTTCATGAATACTTCCATTGTATAACGGTGGGAATTGGAGGAATATATATTTATATATTCCATTAGCATAATGTTAAATTGGATTGCATGGATTAATTGGAATTAAAGTTACTATAATTCGTATTTATAATATTATGCAATGATTGTATTTATTTCGTAAACGCGATGAAATATCCAAGAAAGCGAAGCGAGCGCTTGCTTGACTCGCGGCCCGATCTGACGATCCGAGTGATGCAAATTGGGGTACCCTCAAGAGACGAATTTTTGCGTACGCTAAGAGACGGTTTCAAAAAGACTGGTCGGGCCGCCGAAGGGTATTCCAGCAGATTAAGCAGCAACCGAGTTTGAGGAACGCGCCGTGAATGTCAGCACGGCGCTCGAAACGAATACGGAGACGACGGAAGTGATGCAGCCAGGCGTGCGTGCGCTCGACGACCCAGCGATATTTGCCAAGGCCGCTGCCATGTTCGGTACGGCGCTTGGCGATCACCGGCTCTGCGTGGTTCAGTTGAGGGTTACACGCACGGCGTCGACTGGAGTGGCGATGGTCGATAATGGCAGCCCTTTTTTTCGGTCGTGGTGCATGCATGAGTCGATCCGCTGGCGCGGCAGCGAATCTTCCTGGGAGTGATGAGCGCAAGAAACTGGCCGTTCAGGCGTTGGCGGGCTTGGAGCCCATAAGCGAACTGTCTGCGCGGCTCGGGGTGAGTCGCAAGTTCGTCTACGCGCAAAAGGACAAGGCGAGCGAGGCGCTCGATGACGCGTTCTGTTCAGCCGTAGCCGATGACGAGGTGCTGTTCCAGTTGCCGGTTACCCGGACCTGGCTGCGCCAGGTGATGGTCGGGCTACCGCTGATCTGCCGCAGTTCGTATCGCGGCGTGGGTAAGCGTGTCCCCGGCACCGTCTCGACGATGTGAAAGGAAGTTGCCAAAGTAGTCCCCACCAAAGTAGTGGGGACCAAAGTGGCAACGGATACGCCGAAGAGAACTTCACGTAAAGGCATCCCGAATCACCCGATCGAATTTCGACGGCATCTGGCCAAGCTGGCCTGCGAGCCGGATATATCGGTGGCGCGTCTGGCGATGGAGCATGGGGTGAATCCGAACCTGGTGTTCAAATGGCGTCGAGCATTGCGTGCTGGCGTATACGATCCGGTGGATTTGGTGCCCGTGACCGTGGAGGCACCGGCGCAAGAGATCGAGCAACCGGCCCCGGCGCCGGTCGCCAGTGCCGCTCCGGCGGGCACCATCGAGATCAGCGTAGGCAACACCCGAGTGCGCATCGAAGGCTCGCCGCATGAAGCCACGCTGTTGCTGGTGCTCCGTATGTTGCGCGGCACGTCGGGACCGACAGCATGATCGGACTACCCAGCCACACGAAGATCTGGCTGGCCGCCGGCGTGACCGACATGCGCTCGGGCTTCAATAGCTTGGCTGCGAAGGTCCAGACCGTGCTGGAGCGAGATCCGTTCAGCGGCCACGTGTTCGTGCGCCGCGGCAAGCGTGGCGATCTGGTCAAAGTGTTGTGGTGGAGCGGCGACGGCATGTGTCTGCTGACGAAACGCCTAGAGCGCGGTCGGTTCGTGTGGCCACGTGCCGATGGTGGCGTGGTGTGCTTGAGCCAGGCGCAACTGTCGATGCTGCTCGAAGGTATCGACTCGCGGCAACCAGTCCGCACGACGGAGCCGACATCGGCGTTGTAAACCTGTCGGCCGCCGCGTAGACTGCCGGCATGACCACGGCAAAACGCCTATCCGGACGACGTCGAAGCGCTCAAGGCCATGCTGCTTGAGCGCGATGCACGCATTGGGCATCTGGAAGACGTGGTCGAATCGCACAAGGCGGCGAACGCCACCGCCAAGGCCGAGATCGAGCATCTGAAGCTGCTGATCGCGAAACTGCGCCGCATGCAGTTCGGCCGGAGCTCCGAGAAGCTCGACCGTCAGATCGAGCAGCTCGAGTTGCGACTGGAATAGCTCGAGGCCGACGAAGGCGCCGCCCCCATCGAGATTCCGAAGACGCCGCGTACCGCACCGGAACAAGGGCCGCGCAAACCGCTCCCCGAGCATCTGCCACGCGAGATCCTGACGTACTGGCCGGAATCGGGCGAAACCTGCGCGGCGTGCGGCGGCCCCATGAAGCAACTCGGCGAGGACGTCTCCGAGCAGCTGGAATATGTACCGGCCAGCTTCCGCGTGATCCGCCACGTGCGCCCGAAACTGGCATGCACGTGCTGCGATCACATCGCACAAGCTGCAGCGCCGAGCCGCCCCATCGAGCGCGGCCTGGCTGGTCAGGGCTTGCTGGCCCATGTGCTGGTCTCGAAGTTCGCGGACCATCTGCCGCTGTACCGCCAGTCGGGCGATCTATGCGCGCGAGGGTGTCGATCTGGATCGCTCGCTGCTTGCGAAATGGGTGGGTCATGGTGCGAGCCTGATGCAACCGCTGGTCGACGCCTTACGGCGGCACGTCATGACAGCCACCAAGCTGCATGCTGACGATACGCCTGTGCCGGTGCTCGCGCCGGGCAATGGCAGGACGAAAACCGGACGGCTGTGGGTCTACGTGCGCGACGACCGGTACTCAGCCGACATGACGCCGCCGGCCGTTTGGTTTGCCTATACGGCCGACCGCAAGGGCATCCATCCGCAGCAGCATCTCGAATCGTTCAGCGGCACGCTGCAGGCCGATGCCTATGGCGGATATCAGGCGATTTACGAAACCGGGCGGGGAGCCGAAGCAGCCTGCTGGGCACATGCTCGGCGACAGTTCTATGAACTGTATGCCGCGCGGCCGAATGCCTTGAACACCGAGGCGCTGGAGCGTATCGGCGCGTTGTACAAGATCGAGGAAGCGATCCGGGGCAAGCCGCCCGATGAGCGACAGGCGTACCGGCAAACACATAGCAGGCCCTTGCTCGATCAGCTCCATGCGTGGCTGACTACCACGCTGGAAACGCTCTCGCGCAAATCCGACACGAGTCGGGCGATTCTCTATGCGCTGAACCGGTGGGAAGCGCTTACGCGCTACTGTGACGACGGGCATCTGGAAATCGATAACCTGCCAGTTGAGCGCGCGTTGCGCGGGGTGGCGATCGGGCGCCGGAACTACCTGTTCGCCGGTGCGGACTCAGGTGGCGAGCGTGCGGCGGCAATCTACAGTCTGATCGGTACGGCCAAGCTCAACGGCCTCGATCCCGAGGCGTATCTGCGCGCCGTACTCACGCACATCGCGGACCATCCGAGCAACCGGGTCGAAGACCTGCTGCCATGGAACATGACCACCCTGGCATCGTAAGGCGATAATGCCGCTGGCTTCCCGTTCACCCGGAGATCAGACGGCGAAATCGTTCCAGCGCTTTACCCTGCACGTGCAGCTTCAACACATCGAGCCGCCCATCTGGCGCAGGATCGAGGTTGAAGGAACCGAGTCGCTGCGCAAACTGCACCATATCCTGCAAGCGGCCTTCGGTTGGGAGGACACCCACCTGCCGACTTCCTGATCGATGGTATGACCTATGCCATGTTCGGGGTCGATGACGTGCTGGACTTCGCTGATCCGGGCACGACCGCCGATGACCGCAAGGTTCGACTGCAGAAGGTACTGCAACCTGGCTCGCGCTTCCTCTATCGGTATGACTTCGGAGACGGTTGGGATCACGCCGTCGTCGTTGAGAAAACGGAAACCATTGAGCGCGAGCCGTGGGGCGCGGCCCAGGTCATTGATGGGGCGCGCACGTGCCCGCCAGAGGATGTGGGCGGCCCGCATGGTTACGAAGCGTTCCTGAACGCGCTATGCAACGATCCAAATAGCGAAGAAGCTGACCATTACCGAAACTGGGTCGGCCCCGGCTTCGACGCCGAACTGTTCGATTTGCGTGCTGCCAATGCCACGCTGCTACGCATGGCTTCCAATCGTTGGGGAAACCGGTAACTCACGCCGTCAATACGGTATCGGCTCCACGCTTACATCCAATCTACTCATTGCCTAATGATGGCAGAAACTACGGTGTGGCCATAACAGGGATTATCGATGGTGACGGCCAGACACTGCCGATTCGGCTCTCGACGAACGCAAACTACGAAAAACCAGTGATAAGGGAAGGGTCAAACGCACGACCGCCTGCCCAGGAACTGATGCTGACGATCATAATTTTGGGGCTCGTGCCGGGGCTGTCCTACAATCAGTATCGCTATGACAGCTTCCAGTCGGTTCCTAATGCTGCTTTCAACGCTGCAGCCGACAATGCGGACAAGAAATGGGAAATCAAAATCGAATCGGGATCAACCTTTTCCATGAAGGAACAAATCAAGTCAAATCAGATCGTTGTCTACCGTGCCGTTCCGAAGACAGCACCGCAATCTAACGTTCCGTCCCAAAGGTAATTTGGCATGGCCGAGACATTTTCTGAAGGATGGAATCGGCGGTTGTCGTTACTCAAACTCGGTTGTTGCCTGATCTGCTGGAGTATCCTTCGGCGCGCCGAGCAACCTTTTTGAAACCGTCTCTTACGTATGTCAAAGGCGTCGTTGATGCTCGGGGTATCAAGGTCCGACGTGGGGTTATGCCAGGCCGGCCAGCCGGCGTAACGCACCGGCAGCCCCCCGGTACTGCGTGGCTGCAGTCATGACGTCCGCCTTTGTTTTTCCACTGAGCGTAGACCAATGGTCTATCAGCGCCTGCAGCGCCCGCGCGCCTCCGTTGTTGCTGGCGATCTTCACGATGTCGGCGGCACTGAATCCGGCCTGGGTGAGCGCCGCACGATGCGTGATGACCCCTTGCAGCGCCTGCGCGCCTCCGATGTTGCTGGCGATCCTCACGATGTCGGTGGCACTGAAGCCGGCCTGGGTGAGCGTCGCACGATGCGTGATGACCGCCTGCAGCGCTTGCGCGCCTCCGATGTTGCCGGCGATCTTCACGATGTCGGCGGCACTGAAGCCGGCTTGGGTGAGCGCCGCACGATGCGAGATCACCGCCTGCAGCGCTTGCGCGCCTCCTCCGTTGCCACCGATCTTCACGATGTCGGTGGCACTGAAGCCGGCCTGGATGAGCGCCGCACGATGCGTGATGAACGCCTGCAGCGCTTGCGCGCCTCCGATTTTGCCGGCGATCTTCACGATGTCGGCGGCACTGAAGCCGGCTTGGGTGAGCGCCGCACGATGCGTGATGACCGCCTGCAGCGCCTGCGCGCCTCCATCATACGCGGCGATCTTCACGATGTCGGCGGCACTGAAGCCGGCCTGGATGAGTGCCGCACGACGCGAGATGACCGCCTGCAGCGCTTGCGCGCCTCCGATGTTGCTGGCGATCTTCACGATGTCGGTGGCACTGAAGCCGGCCTGGATGAGCGCCGCACGATGCGAGATGACCGCCTGCAGCGCTTGCGCGCCTCCGATCTTGCCGGCGATCTTCACGATGTCTGCGGCACTGAAGCCGGCCTGGGTGAGCGCCGCACGATGCGTGATGACCGCCTGCAGCGCCTGCGCGCCTCCCCCGTTGCCGGCGATCTTCACGATGTCGGCACGCTGCAGATCAGCGGCCGTCAGGTCGGCATGATGGTCCGCGATATAGCGCAGCGTCAGCTGCCCACCATGCTTGCCTTCAATCTTTGTCCACTCCGCACGGCTCAGACCAAGCGGATTGGCGGCTGCCGTGCCAGCCTGCAGTACAAAAACAGATGATCCGATGGGATAGGGGGCAGACCTGTTGGTATGACGAGTGCTGCTGGAGCGTACAACGCCACTGTGTGAAGAAGCACTTTGTGAAGGGATGGAACGCACGGAGGCGGCGTTCGAGGATCGCAGGGAAAGACCCACTGAAAGCGCCTGGCTGTCCACTGATGCGCCAGAGGGCAAAGGCGGCCCAGAGAAATCCTGAGGATTTATCCGTCGAACCGCTGCGCGTACCAAGTCCTGAGCCTGGAATTGTGAAGCCAGCCGACTCACGGTCGAAGATGTGTCTGATTGTAGTGCGTAGTGCGTTTGCGCCGAACCTTCAGGCCAGGAAGCAACACCACGAGGTGCGAGACCAGCCAGTGCCGGCTGCATCGTTCCAGGGGAAACCAGGCGGTCCCGAAAGGCGCCGATGTCGCGCTCCGAGTATGCACCTGGATCAGCCGGTGCAGCCCTTCTAGCCCAGCTTGACTGCGTCAGGCCGTATGCACGAAGCTCCATCTGGCCTGCAGTTGAACGCCGATGATTGACCTCGCGGGCAATGCTTGCGTTGTCACCGAAGTTCTCATTGATGAGATCGTGGGCAACGGTTGCGGCGAAGGGGGAAAGTGCTCGCGTCATTTCCAACTCCAAAGGGCAGTTACTACGGTATGTCAAAGGCGCCGTTGATGCTCGGGGTATCAAGGTCCGACGCGGGGTTATGCCATGCCGGCCAGCCGGCGTAACGCACCGGCAGCCCCGCGGCGCTGCGTGGCTGCAGTCATGACGTCCGCCTTTGTTTTTCCACTGAGCGTAGACCAATGGTCTATCAGCGCCTGCAGCGCCTGCGCGCCTCCGTTGTTACTGGCGATCTTCACGATGTCGGCGGCACTGAAGCCGGCCTGGGTGAGCGCTGCACGATGCGAGATGACCGCCTGCAGCGCTTGCGCACCTCCGCTGTTGCTGGCGATCTTCACGATGTCGGCGGCACTGAAGCCGGCCTGGGTGAGCGCTGCACGATGCGAGATGACCGCCTGCAGCGCTTGCGCACCTCCGCTGTTGCCGGCGATCTTCACGATGTCGGCGGCACTGAAGCCGGCCTGGGTGAGCGCCGCACGATGCGTGATGACCGCCTGCAGCGCTTGCGCGCCTCCGTTGTTGCCGGCGATCTTCACGATGTCGGCGGCACTGAAGCCGGCCTGGGCGAGCGCCGCACGATGCGTGATGACCGCCTGCAGCGCCTGCGCACCTCCGTTGTTGCTGGCGATCTTTACGATGTCGGCGGCACTGAAGCCGGCCTGGATGAGCGCCGCGCGATGCGTGATGACCGCCTGCAGCGCTTGCGCGCCTCCGTTGTTGCCGGCGATCTTCACGATGTCGGTGGCACTGAAGCCGGCCTGGATGAGCGCCGCACGATGCGTGAAGATCGCCTGCAGCGCTTGCGCGCCTCCGATATTGCCGGCGATCTTCACGATGTCGGCGGCACTGAAGCCGGCCTGGGTGAGCGCCGCACGATGCGTGACGACCGCCTGCAGCGCCTGCATGCCGCCATCATGCGCGGCGATCTTCACGATGTCGGTGGCACTGAAGCCGGCCTGGATGAGTGCCGCACGACGCGAGATGACCGCCTGCAGCGCTTGCGCGCCTCCGTTGTTGCTGGCGATCTTCACGATGTCGGCGGCACTGAAGCCGGCCTGGGTGAGCGCCGCACGATGCGTGATGACCGCCTGCAGCGCCTGCGCGCCTCCGTTATTGCCGGCGATCTTCACGATGTCGGCGGCACTGAAGCCGGCCTGGGTGAGCGCCGCACGATGCGTGATGACCGCCTGCAGCGCCTGCGCGCCTCCCCCGTTGCCGGCGATCTTCACGATGTCGGCACGCTGCAGATCAGCGGCCGTCAGGTCGGCATGATGGTCCGCGATATAGTGCAGCGTCAGCTGCCCACCATGCTTGCCTTCAATCTTTGTCCACTCCGCACGGCTCAGACCAAGCGGATTGGCGGCTGCCGTGCCAGCCTGCAGTACAAAAACAGATGATCCGATGGGATAGGGGGCAGACCTGTTGGTATGACGAGTGCTGCTGGAGCGTACAACGCCACTGTGTGAAGAAGCACTTTGTGAAGGGATGGAACGCACGGAGGCGGCGTTCGAGGATCGCAGGGAAAGACCCACTGAAAGCGCCTGGCTGTCCACTGATGCGCCAGAGGGCAAAGGCGGCCCAGAGAAATCCTGAGGATTTATCCGTCGAACCGCTGCGCGTACCAAGTCCTGAGCCTGGAATTGTGAAGCCAGCCGACTCACGGTCGAAGATGTGTCTGATTGTAGTGCGTAGTGCGTTTGCGCCGAACCTTCAGGCCAGGAAGCAACACCACGAGGTGCGAGACCAGCCAGTGCCGGCTGCATCGTTCCAGGGGAAACCAGGCGGTCCCGAAAGGCGCCGATGTCGCGCTCCGAGTATGCACCTGGATCAGCCGGTGCAGCCCTTCTAGCCCAGCTTGACTGCGTCAGGCCGTATGCACGAAGCTCCATCTGGCCTGCAGTTGAACGCCGATGATTGACCTCGCGGGCAATGCTTGCGTTGTCACCGAAGTTCTCATTGATGAGATCGTGGGCAACGGTTGCGGCGAAGGGGGAAAGTGCTCGCGTCATTTCCAACTCCAAAGGGCAGTTACTATTCAAGAGGTCGCGGGTTTTTGCGTAGACTTCATCGGCGTTCGGTTGTAGAGCGGTGATGGTGCAGGAAGTGGTAGGCATGGCGAGATATGCTCGCGAAATGGCGGTGTGATGCGCGAAGTAATGGGTTCAAAGCACAACAGCAGGCATCGAAATTTATTTCCCTAGGCGAACATACGCTCTAAGTGTAGTGGTCAACTAATCCCGGACACTGCGTTAAGTTTTTCTTCCGCAACCGCCGGCGCCAGACCGTCATTGAACTGATGCGGCCGTATCCAGTTGTACCGGTGCATCAGGTAGTGGCTGATGTCCCGGTGTACCTCCTGCGCCGACATGTAGCCCACTGACGGTAGCCATTCGGTCTTGAAGCTGCGGAACAGCCTCTCCATCGGGGAGTTATCCCAACAATTTCCTCGACGGCTCATGCTCTGCTGTATCCGATAGCACCAGAGGCGCTGACGGAAATTCCGGCTTGCATATTGGGTGGATTGATCCGAGTGAAACAGCAAGCCTTGCGGTCGACCACGTTGCTCATAGTGTGCACACGCAGATGAAGCGCATGGGTATCGAGCCGTTGTACTGCGAGCCGAAAACGAGCCGACGCAATTCGCAGCACAAGATCTGGCCGTATCTGCTGCATGGACTGAAAATCGAACGGGCCAATCAGGCGTGGGCACTCGGAACAACGTACATTCCGACGGCGCGCGGAGAGGTGTTGCACGCGGCTCCGCCATCGCTGGTCAGCAGCTTGGATTGTCCGGCTGCGGGCGCGCGGAGCAGCGGCGCCTAGCCGGCTCGACAACTTGTTTCATCACACGCGCGACGACCCTCTCGATCCGGTAGCCGTGCGCGTACATCGTTCGCAGGACGATGCCGCACGCGCCGTCGAGCAGCAACTTCTTGCGCAGCTTGTAGATGTGCTGCTCGAGCGTGCGTCCGACAATTTCCTCAGAACTGCCCCACACGGTCGCGGCGATCGCGCGTCGCGTCACGTAGTTTCCCTGTTGCGAGAACAGCACCCACGCAATCGCAAATTCGCGGGTGGTCAGACGCACCACCTTGCCATTCATTTCCACGCTGCTGTTGCGGCGACTCAACCGGTAGATACCCATGCCGATTTCGTCGTCGGTCGGTTGCGGCTTGCCTGGCTCCGCGCGACCGCCGGTGAAGCGATGCACTGCGAGTAGGAATCGCAGGCGCAGTTCGCGCGGGTCGACCGGTTTCAGCACGATATCGTCGGCGCCTGCGCTCAACGCGGCGATCGCCCGGTCGTGCGAGAAAAATTCGCCGATTGCGATCAGCGGTGCGCGCCGATCGCCGTAACATGCACGTCGGGCCAGCACCGGGTGGGACGCCTCCATGCCCGCAGATGCGTCGAACACGATCGCGCTGAATTCTTCCCGATGCAGTGCACGTGCCAGATCGACGTCCTCGCTATAGCGTGTGCAGGTGACGCCATCGTCGACCAGACAGTTTTGAATCAGATGAAATAACGCCGAATCGTGCGTATAGATTGCCAGTTTCAATGGGCGCCTCGCGAAGACATTGCTCTCTTCTACTTGATCGCTCGGGAGGACGCGACGGCGTCCGTCCCAGTTCACGAAAGGTAGGAGGAGGCCATCGCCAGATCCGTAACAATTTGTTAAATGACGGCCATGGCGACGCGAGGCGAGAGGATGTGATGCGTATCAAAAAAAATAATAGACACAATTTGCTTATATTGAGCGATGTTGAGCGATGTTAGTGAATTTCTCGCGCCAACTATTAATCGCTCAATTGCTCGCATGAAGAGCAAAGCGTCTGATAAGTCATTTGCACGAGCCTTGTGGTGTAAGGGCTCGCGCGAAATCTTTCAATTTGTAAAGACGCAACTGACTATGATTGAGTATTTGTCAGTTGTTTGGAACCGGTACCGTACCATTCGCAGCGCTAATGGGTGCATGCCACGGTGTCGGCATTACGCCATCCCGACCCGTTTGCATCGGCGCATTCGATGCTACGCTGGCGAGCGCGCTGTAAATCAGGTACGTCGCGCCATAGGGTGCCAGTAGCGTGCTGTCTTCGCGATCGCACAGCGGGTCCGACGGTAGACCGCCGCAAGTGTCGACTTGCTGGATCATCGACGTGTGGGCAAAACGCCCTGCGCGCAACGTGTTGCCCGGCCGGTGACGCGCGACGAAGAGCGTCCAGACCGGCGTGCCGGCCGTGACCTGAGCGACCGCATCGGTGCGCACGACGACGTAGCTGCTGTCGTAGTCCGTGAAGTAGCCGCCCGGTGCGACCGTACCGACGCTCTGCCGCTGCGGGTCAACCAGCGTCGCGAGATCGCCTTCGCGGGTCCACAAGCGCACCGCACCATCGCGACGGCATTCGTAAGCGGTCTGGCCGTGCGCGGTCAGCACCTGATCGAGGTGCTGCGCCGGACCGGCCCGCAGCGTTGCTGGCAAGTCATCATCGGTCGGCGGGACATGGGAAGACGCGCATGTCGCGAGGGCAGCCAGTATCAGCACTGACGCCAGGTATGGACGGAAGGTGTCGCGCGCGATGCGCGGGACACGATGAAGTCGGGGGAGGGGCTTGAGGTCATTCGGATCGTGCTGGCTCGAATCAGGCGGCTTGCACGCGGTTCGAACTCTGCGCTTCCGCCACACGGGCGTGTGCGTCAGCGCTCCGGTAGCCCATGTGCTGATCCTCACTGGCGGCGGCAAGGAAGCGGTCGACAATCGCGATTGCGGTTGGGTGGCTGATTGCAAGCACCGCGCGGGCGCAACGCTGCCATTCGATATCGCCGTGCATGTACAGGCGCCAGCTCTGCAACGCCCAGACAATCGGCCCACCGTCACCGCGTTCGTCGATCGGTCGTAGCACCTGCGACGCGGCTCACTAGTTCGACGATCCGATCTCGAGCCGCGCTTCGCAGATGTCGCCGCTCGTGCCGTGCGGGTGCAGTACCCGCAGCGCCGGCAGCATGTCCTCGGGCTCGGCACGCGAACCGCAACGCACGCCCCAAGAAAACATCGTCAGCAGGATATTCGACACGACGTGTGGGTTCGACATGAGATTTGCTCCGAAGACGTAGTAGGCGTCGCGACCGGATTCGGCGGACGAACAGGGCGTGTCAATGCACCGACGGCCGAGTCATGACAGCATTGAGATTGTCGGCGATGCGATGTGCGCGGCTGCCGGTGTGTGCGAAACGCTGACTGGGCCGGCGAATCTTGCGCGGCAATGAACGGCGTGCGCCGCGCGTCTCGATGTGCCGGCGGCCACGCAACGTGTACGTCGGTACGTCATTGCGAGCTGGCATGCACGTCGTAGGGAGTCCGGCCCATTCGGTTCGCATGATGCGGCTTTGCATCGTTCGTTCGCATGGTGTATGCATGCGTGCTCATAGTCTGCCGCGATGGTTGTGTTCGCGACGATCGTGGTGAAGTGGCTGCATGAAAGCCTACTTCCGCGTGACCGTCAATCCAGCGACGGTTCGTCCGAGCGGCGCAGCACGAACCCGTCGGGGCGGACCAGCACGTGGCCGTCGTCGGGTAGCGCGGTCAACGCGTGCCAGCCGGCCGCCGCTTCGACGAAGTCGAAATCCCTGGCGGCGACACGGACGGCTGGCGTCGCGCGATTCAGGCTCGAGCGGCTCGAAGGCGCGGCCGACGCGTTCGGGCCAGCGAGCAGTACATAGCCGCTGCCGAACAGGTCGAGCGTCGATAACTGCCTGCCACCGCAGCGGATCCACGCATGCGGGAAGCGCGTGCCGGTTTGCGCGCGCAGTTGCCCAACGGATTCGGGTAGCGCGTCGCGGGCCGGTGCGCCGACATCGGGATAGCGATGGCGCAGCAGCAGGTCACCGGTGTCGAGCAGCCCGGCGAAGACATCCCGGTTGGCGTCGGTCTCGATGCCGAAGCGCGCGTCGAAGTCGGTGCGCAACAGCGCCTGATGCCCGTTGCGCACCGCCAGCGGCCGTCGCTCGATCTCATAGCTGTCGAGGAGTGCCACATCCGCGTCGCCGCGCAGCGTCGCGGCGAGCTTCCATGCGAGATTGTGCGCGTCCGCGATGCCGGTGGTCGCGTTGAATCCGCCCCAGGGCGGCATCACGTGCGCGGCGTCGCCGCACAGGAACACGCGGCTCGACCGGTAGCGAGTCGCCACGCGCACGCCCGTGTTCCACGCGCCGCGGCTCTGAATGTCGATATCGACGTGGTCCAGCCCGAGCGCGGCGCGTACGAGGCCGGGCAGCGTGTGGTCGGCCGGTGGGCCTTGTGCCGGGTCGTACTCGAGATGGAAGGACCACTTGTCCGCGTTGTCCATCGCGAGGAACAGGCCGCGCACAGTCGCGTTCGCGATTTCGCACTGGCTGAACGTGCGGCCCTGCACGATCTCGCCAAGATCCGCATGAAAGAAGATATTGACGAAGTGCTGCGGCGCTGGCGTATCGGCCGTGTTGATGCCGAGTTGCCGGCGCACGAAGCTGCCGCCGCCGTCGGCGCCGACGAGCCATGCGGCTTCGATCTCCGTTTTCTGCCCGCCCGGGCCGCGCACGGTCGCGAGGAGGGCGTCGCCCGTCGCGACGAACGACACGAGTTCGTGCCCGAAGCGGACGTCGGCACCGCGCGCTTCGACGTGCCGGCGCAGCACGGGCTCGATCAGCGTCTGCGGGCAGGCGATGAAGCTCGATGGCGATGGCGCGATCGCGGCCATCTTCGATCGCATGGCGGCGATGTCGACGACCGGCTGCGCGTCGACCAGCGTGCGCCCGCGGCGCGCGCCGCCGAACGCGCCCTGCCGCCACGCGCCGGCCGCCGCATCCTTGACCGCCTCCTCCACGCCGGCCTGACGGAACAGTTCCATCGTCCGGAGGTGGATGCCGCGTGCGCGCGGCAGCGGCGATACGCCCGCGTTCTTCTCGACGAGGATGAACGGAACGTCGAGACGCTGCAGGAACAGCGCGGCGGACAGGCCGACCAGCCCGCCGCCGGCAATCAGGACCGGCGTCGTGGTAACAGGGGTAGGCATTGGGCACACCTTCGCGTAAAATTTATCATCGATAAGTTTATCTATCATCGATAGAGAAAATCAAGCATGGCGAAGATACGACGTGACGAAATCGCGGATGCAGCGCTCGAACTGCTCGACGAACAGGGACTCGATGCGCTGACGACGCGGCGTCTCGCGCAGCGGCTCGGTGTCGAGTCGGCGGCACTTTACTGGCATTACCGCGACAAGTCGGTGCTGCTTTCGGAAATGGCGGCCGTCGCGCTGGTGCGGCATCACACGCTCGGCGTGCCGGCCGACACCGCGCAGTGGGACGTCTGGTTTGCGGACAACGCGCGCAGCTTCCGCCGCGCATTGCTTGCGCATCGGGACGGCGCGCGGCTGCATGCGGGCTCGACGCCGGACCCGGATGCTGTCGATCGGATCAGGCCGAAAATCGCGTATCTGGTGCGCGCCGGCCTGACCGAGCAGGAGGCCGGGATGGCGATGCTGGTCGCCGGCCAGTTCACGATCGGCTGCGTGCTGGAGCATCAGGCCGCGCACGGAGGCGGGGCCGACGAGTCGGCGCGCTTGGATGTAGCCGACGGCCGGCAAGGGATGAGTGGGATGTCGATGGTGCCGATCGATTCCGGCATGGCGTTCGAATTCGGGCTCGGGCTGATCGTCGATGGTCTGCGGCAGCGGGTGGGGAGGGTGACATGCCCCCAGCAAACAGGGCCGGCAGGAAGTTAGCAAAGGGAGGTATTTGAACGGTCCCGGTTTTCAGTGCCAAAGGCAATGTTAGTCTTCGGCGTTCTGTTGGTCCGTCAGTTGGGCCTGCAGACCCAACTGACGGACGTATTCGGCAGGCGGCACTTCACCGAGAGCCCTGTGAGGCCGACTCTCGTTGTATTCGACCCGCCATCGCTCAATCTGCTCCCTGGCGTCGGCCAGCGATGTGAACCAGTGCACGTTCAGGCATTCATCGCGTAGCGTGCCGTTGAACGACTCCACGAATGCGTTATCCGTTGGCTTGCCGGGCCGGCTGAAGGCAATCTCGACCTTGTGATGGTAAGCCCACAGGTCCATCACCTGACTCGTAAATTCCGAGCCGTTGTCACAAAACAGCGTGCGGGGCGCTCCGCGTTTGCCCCTCAATTCTTCCAGTGCACGCACGACATCTGAAGCGCTCAGTCGTTGGCCAACATCGATGGCTAGTGCTTCGCGCGTAAAGACATCGATGATGGTCAGCGCGCGGAGCCTCTGGCCGTTCGAAAGCTGGTCGGCGACGAAGTCCAAACTCCACGCCTGATTTGCCGCCGTCGACTTTGCACGTGCCGGACGGCTCATCTGTGCACGTCGTTTGCGATTTGGTCTGTAGCGCAGCGACAGCCCTTCCTCACGATACAAACGGTACAGCCGATTCTTGCTGACCTGATAGCCCTCCCGTAGCAGCACGCGTATCTTGCGGTGACGACAGGGACTTTGCTAGAAGCCCATTGGCCCTATTGATGGAGGCAGGTCAGATTCACCACTTTTTTCCGCCTACATCAGATTTACGTCGGTACGAATTTCCCGATGCGGATCAGGATGAAGCCAACGCAACAGCCGCATACGAGTCGACATTATCCGAACCCGGGGTCTTAAAAATCTTGTAGAGGTAACTCATCGGTTTCCACTGGACTCCTCCCGTCCAGGAAGGGTCGTGAATAGCCACCTGCTGCGTCGCAGGATCGATTCCGCTTAACACAACTGTGTGGCCTTGACGTAGCGGATCGAATTTTCCGTTCAGAATGATTGGGCCATGAGCGGCGAGAACCGTGGCCAACGAACTGGTGTCATTCAGATCCAGCTTGTCGCCGACCGCGACAAGGCCGTTATCCGCCATGATCTTTCCACCGATTTCACTACCGAACGCAAGCTTGCGGCCGATGAGGGGAAAGTCTCGATGCTGTTGCACGTTTTCGCCGATGGGTTTGGTCTTCTCTCCAGCTTTCCACGACAGCAGCATTTGAATCGACGCATACCAGCAATCAGTCATCTTGGACTGGGTTTTCAGCGGCACATCCAGAGCTATGCGAGGAGTATCGTGAGAGGACGCGAGGCTGGGTTCACCCGGAAGCGCTACGCGCAGCCTATGCCCGGCTGCTACCGGGCGATTGGAGCGATCTTCGCGGTCGGCCAACGCGCCAAGCACACCGAATTGCCGCTCGGCCACGCTCGGCGGAGTTCTCTGGCTGGATTCAGCAGCAGTTGGGGCTGACGTGGTCTCGATGGTATTGGCAGCGGCCTGAGAGTATATCGCACTTGGCGAAGAAGAGTTCATAGAGATACTCCGAACAAAGCAGAAACGAGTATCGAACGCAGATTGATGAGGCGATTGCTTTCGTGCGAAATGGTGACCACATTTACGAAATACTGCATTGGTCTGACCTCCTCGGCCTTCGAGAGTGTTTCAAAAAGAGCGTTAGCCCTCTGTTAACACGAACGCAAAGCTGTTAACCTCGACCGTTGTGACATGCGGAGCGAGGAGATGGCCAGGCCGATCATCGACGACGAATTGTGGGCATTGATCGAACCACTTTTGCCACCAGCAAAGCCGAGGCGCTTCCGGTACCCGGGGCGCAAGCCCGTAGCCGATCCGGCTGCGCTGACCGGAATACTTTTCGTATTCAAGAGCGGCATTCGCTGGAACGAACTACCTGCCGAGATGGGTTGCGGATCGGGCATCAGTTGCTGGCGCCGCCTGCGCGACTGGCAACAGGCCGGCGTCTGGGATCGGCTCCACGAGATCCTGCTCGCGAAGCTGCGTGCCGCCGATCGGATCGACTTTTCTCGTGTCGTCATCGATTCCACTTCTGTTCGAGCAGTTGGGGCGGGCGAAAAACTGGACCGAACCCCACCGATCGTGCGCGACCCGGTTCCAAACATCACGTCGCCACTGACGCCAACGGCACGCCGCTCGCGATCATCCTGACAGGCGCGAACCGCAACGACATCACGCAACTGCTGCCACTGGTCGACGCTATCCCACCGGTTCGCGGTTTGCGTGGTCGCCCCCTGTGTAAGCCTGGCCGGATCTACGCCGATCGGGCTTACGACCACGACAAATATCGCCGGCCGTTGCAGGCTGCCGGGATTCCCACATCGATTGCCCGACGCGGTGAACCTCACGGCAGCGGTCTTGGCCAAGTACGTTGGGTCGTCGAACGCACCAATGCCTGGCTGCACGGATTCCGCCGTCTTCGTACGCGATTTGAACGTCGTGCCGACATCCATGAAGGGCTCCTCAAACTCGCCTGTTGCCTGATCTGCTGGCGAATGCTTCAGCGCCCAGACGACTCTTTTTGAAACACTCTCTTAGTGCCATTGCGCTGGTGTCATCGCCAGGCGCTTCGTTGTCCATACCGTTGTTCTACTGCCGGACCAAAGGCGAGGTCGAACGGGACATCGAGGGCATCGGATTTGAGTCTGTCACAATCGCGCGTCCTGGCATGATTGGCGGGAAGCGTGAGGAATTCCGTCTCGCGGAGCGCATTGTGATGCCCATCGCCTTGGCACTTCATCCGCTTTTGCTGCGAGCCTTACGGGTGAATCGTATCGAAAATATCGCGAAAGTACTGGTCGAGTCGGTTCTCGAACCGCAACCCGGAGTGCGCATGGTGACATCAAGGGATTTGGCCTGAGGGTGAGCGACGTGGAGTATTGGGGCTGGCGCGGCTGTGGTCAGGGAAATGACGCTGTTTGGTGTCGATTTCGCCACCATTGAAACCTGCGCGCGCTCGGTGCCGGCCATCCCCGATGAACTGCCGATGTGGACTTCAGGTCATTGGTCGACAAGGGACGTTGTAAATGGCAAATCCGGCGATCAAACTTGCCGGCCGATTGAGCACCGACAGTGACCCGCTGTCATTTTCGGAAGCAGCTCCTAACGGCGATCACATGCGCGGGCGATTGCATGCCAATGTTTGATCGCGAGTGGCTGTGCTGCGCAGTGTGCCGCCTGACCGGCAGGATGTGTTTCAGCAAGTCATTGAATATAATGATATTTGCTTGCTTTTCTAAGTTAAGGTGGTACAATCTTCCGTATGAGGATTCTGCCATGAAACTCGAAGATCGCATGCGTTTGTCCATCCGGCGCCGCACCGGGCAGGTGATGCTGCGCGCTGAACTGGCGGGGCTGGGGAGTGCCTCGCAGGTTTCGTGTGCTCTCAAGGCTCTGCAGTGCGATGGTGAGCTGATTCGTCTGGGCTCGGGCGTTTACGCCAAAGCCCGGCGCGACCCTGAAACTGGCGAAGTGCGACCGCTGGCTGATGTCGAGACGCTGGCGCGCGAGGTGGCAGGCAAGCTGAAGTTCGCCGTGGACCCGAAGATCGTGGTTTCGCCCGGTCATGCCTTGGTACTTGATACAGGCAACCGGCGCGTTTCACGCAAGCTGGCCGTGTGCGGTCACGACGTGACATACGTCAATGACCGCACACGGCCGATAGAAACGCGTAACGGCGCTCGCCTGGATATCCCTACGAGGGGAGTTGCGAAGTTCGTCCACTCGCTCGCTCGCAAGTACCGGGTGCGCTACACCCGTACTCAGACAGACCAGTGGGCCGAGACGGTCACGCGTCTGGCCGGCGATGAAGTGCGCTCCGGTCCGGTGCAGGATCTGCTGATCGCACTTAAGCGTGCTGGCAAGCTTTCCACGGACGATATGACTGCGCTGCTGGTCAATTATTTGAGAGAGAGCAGGCAAGGTGTTCGATCCGTTTAGGGACTTTGCTCAGGCCGGCTACCTCCGTAACCGGTACGGGGAGAAGGACCCGGGGATCGTTCAGGAGCTTGAACACCAGCTATTCCGCGCCGGTCTGGACGAGGCTATTGCCTATCTGGCAGGACGTCGCATCATCAGCTACCCAGATTTCCTGGAGGTTCATCGCATCCTCTTCCATGCGTTCTATCCATGGGCAGGGCAGGACCGGGCCACGACTGCCCCCGACATCGCTGTGACCAAGGCTGGCACGTGGTTCAGCCATCCGTTTGATGCTCGCCGCGCTGTGCAGGAGGGATTGCGGATTGGCCACGGCAAGCAGCGGCTGCGTCAGCGACCAGGCGAAGTCATGGGGTTGTTTGCCTACGGCCATCCCTTCCTTGACGGCAACGGGCGAACGATGCTGGTAGTCCACAGCGAGTTGTGTCACCGTGCCGGTTTTTGTATCGAATGGCACCGAACGCGCAAGACTGACTATCTGGCCGCGCTGAGTGATGAGATTGCTTCGCCAGGCCGGGGGATTCTGGACGCTTACCTGCTGCAATTTGTTGGTGATGCCCGGGAGCGTCGTCTGTGGGGCGGGGTGATCGGTTCGCTCCCGGGGCTGGACGGGCAGGGCCGGGAAGATATCATCGCGGGTGAGTATGGTGACGCCGACGTGTCGCAGCAGTATAGGGAGTTCGCACGGCGTCGGGGCTATCAGATCGGCCCCGATGCGGGCGAACACGAATGACGCCATTCCGCAGTTGACCCTGCCTTGTTTCCACGTACGGCAGGTCATGCAGCGATCAACGCGGACTCGTAGCCGACAGGGGCAAGAAAGCCAATCGAGGTGTGCAGGAGCCGTCGATTGTAGTAGCCCTCAATCCAGTCGACGATATCCAGACGAGGTCGCGCTCGCGTTTCGTAGCAGACCTGATAGATTCTCTCAACTTTCAGGGCCTTGAAGAAGCTTTCCATCGGGGCACTGTCCCACGCATTGGCACGACCGCTCATGGAGATCGTTGCCTTGAATCCGGCACCCAGCTTCCTGTGTGCCCGGCTTGCATACTGCGACCTCCTGTCTGAATGTAACAGCGGTCCCGGTGCCGGTTTGCGTTGCCAGCACGCGCTGCGCAGACCAGGACAGCGTCGATGCGTTCAGATATTGACCAGCCTGCGTATTTCGGCGAACGTGATCAGCGATTTCGGTTGAACGTGATCGGTGGTTCCGATTGATGGTGACCGGCTGTTTCGGCCGAAGATGATCGCTGATCACCGGTTTCCGAAACGTGCGATCATCTTGCCGAAACGGGTGATCACGTTCCCGGAATGAGTGATCAGTGGCTAATAAGCGTGGCAATCAAGGTGCTTTGGTCATGCATTGCGTGATTCGGAGCGAATTACGAGTACGTGAGGATACCAGTCAATGGTGCCGGACGTGACGAACACTCGTAAGAGGCCAGTTCAAAAAGACTGCTCGATCCGCCTGAAGATGTTCCAACAGACAAGCGAGCACCCGAGTTTGAGAAATGCTTCGTGAATTTCAGCACGTCGCTCGAAGCGGATGCGTAGACGTCGAAAATTGTGGAGCCAGGAGTGCGTGCGTTCGACCACCCAACGATACTTGCCGAGTCCGCTGCCGTGTTCGGCTCGGCGCTTGGCAATCACCGGCTCGATACCGCGATTTCGCAATGCTCGCCGATGTCGCTCAGAGTCGTAGCCACGATCTGCATAGACCACGCGAGGCCGTTGAATTGGACCGGCCAGAGTTTCATCGACACTCACGAGCCGTTTAACGCGTAGCGCCGCTCAAACTCAATCGGTGAAAGATCGCCGGCGGAACCATGCCGACGAACCGGGTTATAAAACATTTCGATGTAATCGAACAGGTCCGAGGTCGCCGTCGCCCGACTCGGATAGATGCGCCGCTTGATTCGCTCCTTTTTTAGGGCGCTGAAGAAGCTCTCGGCCACGGCATTGTCGTGGCAATCACCGCGCCGACTCATGCTTGGCACCATATGGTGCGCCTTCAGGAATGACTGCCAGTCATCGCTCGTGAATTGGGTGGATTCAACTGGTCGTCGCAACACCTTAATCCAGGAGGTGTTTCATGGGTCGTCCATCGAAGTGGATACAACAGTTGACGAGGCGAGGAGCGATGCGCTCGCCAGGTGCACCATCGCTTCGGCACGAGGTTGAGCGCCAGTTTTGGGAGCAGGTTGCGACCGGAATCACAAGCGAGAAGGCTGCTGCGGCAGTTGGCGTGTCCCAGGCGGCAGGGACACGCTGGTTTCGCGAGCGTGGCGGTATGCCGTTGTTCATGGCAAGTCCAATATCCGGCAGGTACTTATCGTTTGCTGAGCGTGAAGAGATAGGATTACTCTCAGCCGAAGGCGCCGGCGTACGTGAGATCGCTCGCCGTATTGGCCGCAGCGCGTCAACGGTCTCGCGAGAGCTCAAGCGTAATGCTGCAACTCGTAGTGGCCGCCTCGATTATCGTGCATCAGTTGCGCAGTGGAAGGCGGAATTGTTTGCCAGGCGACCGAAACCAGCAAAGCTTGCGACAAACCCGAGGCTGCACCGCTATGTGCAAGAGCGCCTGGAAGGCCAGGTTCACGACGCTAAAGGACGTAAGGTCGCAGGGCCTAGTCAAGCGGCGTTCATCGGGCGGAATAAACCAGAACGCAGTGATCGCAAATGGGTCAATGGCTGGTCGCCGGAACAGATTGCCAATCGATTAAAAGTCGACTTTCCAGATGACGAAACCATGCGCATCTCTCACGAAGCCATCTATCAGGCGCTTTACATTCAAGGGCGTGGTGCGCTCAAGCGCGAACTGGTGACCTATCTGCGCACCGGACGAGCACTGAGAGTGCCAAGGGCCAGGGCGCAAGCCAAGGCGTGGGCGCATGTCAGCGAAGACGTGATGATCTCCGAACGTCCAGCGGAAGCTCAAGACCGTGCTGTACCGGGACATTGGGAAGGTGATCTGATCATCGGCTTGAACCGGTCTGCGATCGGAACGCTGGTCGAGCGATCAAGCCGATTCACCATGCTCATCCATCTGCCTCGCGAGGAAGGCTACGGGTTGATTCCCAGGACGAAAAACGGTCCCGCGCTGGCCGGCTATGGGGCTGTCACGATGGCCAATGCACTCAAGAAAACCGTGACGAGCATGCCTGCCCAGTTGTGGCGATCATTGACTTGGGATCGGGGAAAGGAACTGTCCGACCATGCTCGCTTCACAATTGAGTCTGGTGTGAAGGTCTTCTTCGCCGACCCGAACAGCCCATGGCAACGTGGCACGAACGAAAACACGAATGGCCTTCTACGACAATACTTTCCAAAGGGCACGGATCTGTCCCGGTGGAGCGCTCGAGAGATTCAAGCCGTTGCTAATACGTTGAACACCAGGCCCCGAAAAACACTCGGCTGGAAAACGCCTGCTGAAGCTCTGGACGAATATCTCAGGTCTGTTCAACAATCTAGTGTTGCGACGACCGGTTGAATCCACCTTGACTGCCCTGGTCGGAATGCACCATGACACCGGGTCGCGGTAAGGCGCTTTCCAAGCTTCAAGTAGAGCTTGACTGCTCGGATGCGTTCTTCGTATGAGTACATGGACTAGCTCCCGAATAGTCCAAGAATTCCGCCGCACCCCCGAAGCGGACATTACAACTTAGCTGACCTGCTCCCCGCGTTTAGTACGGTGACGGTGTAGAGTCCGTTCCAGAGAGGAACGGCAATGAAAAAGCGATTCACCGAAGAACAGATCATCGGCATCTTGAAGGAAGCCGAGGCTGGCCTGAAG